>JAGGWC010000115.1 GCA_021157645.1 Candidatus Cloacimonadota bacterium
CATACACATCTAGATTCTCAGCACTTTGATAAAGATAGAGAACAACTAATCAAAAAGTGTTTTAAAAGTGGTATAGAATATATGATCAATATTAGTGTTGATGAAAAAACCTGTAATGCAAGTATAAAACTGGCAGAAAAATATAATCAGATCTTTGCAGCTGTCGGTTTCCATCCGCATGATGCAACAGATTTTAATGCAGACTTTATCCGCCAAAAAGCAAAACATCCAAAAGTGGTTGCAATTGGAGAAATCGGGTTGGATTATTATCGAAATCTATCTCCTAAAAACGTGCAGAAAAAAGTATTTGAGCAACAAATAAAAATTGCTTTGGAATTAGATATGCCTATCATTGTTCATGATAGAGATGCACACGAAGATTGTTATGAAATATTAGCCATAAATAACGCTAAGAATGTTGTCTTTCATTGTTTTTCCGGTGATGAGATTTTTGCACAGAAATTAATAGAAAAAGGGTGGTTTATCTCTTTTACAGGTATTGTAACTTATAAAAATTCAAATATGGAAAATACGATTAGATTAGTTCCTGAAGATAGTTTTTTTGTTGAGACAGATTCACCTTATCTTTCGCCTAATCCACGAAGAGGGAAAAGAAACTCACCTCTTAACCTGCAGTACATTATTGAGAAAATCTCTGAGATACGTGGAACAACTCCCAAGAAAATCGCCGAGTTATCTTATAATAATGCTTGTAAATTCTTTGCTTTGCCAAGATGATTTTAGTAGAAGCAATTAATTTTATAAAAATAACTTGAACAAAATTAAAGATAAATAATTTTTGCCTCAAATTAATTAATGGAGGAAGAAAATGGCTGTAGTAATTAATGCTGGAACTTGTATTGGTTGTGGTGCATGTATTGATACATGTCCAACAGAAGCTCTTGAAATGAAAGACAATAAAGCTGTTGTTGATGCAGAAAAATGTGTTGATTGTGGTGCTTGCCTTGACTCTTGTCCTGTGGAAGCTATTACATTATAATCAAAGAACTTAACAAATTAAAAGCCGTCTTAATCGTCGGCTTTTTTTATTATAGTTGCTATTCTTTTATTGACAATATACGAGCTATTCAGATTTTTCCAAATGTTTCAATATTTATGAAGTACTAATATTATTAATTATTATTTTACAATTTTTACCATAATCTAAATTATGTTTTAATAATTAGGGGAAAGAATTTTATGAAGAATATTAATATGGTAATTGATATTGGAAATACCCATATTGTAATGGGCTTTTATTCCAATACTGAAATCCTATATTCATGGCGTTTAAATACTGATAAAGCAAAAACGGAAGATGAATATTTCAGTATAATCAAGCAATTAACAGATGATCGAAAATTGATATTATCTCAAATCAACAAAGTTGCGATCTCCTCTGTTGTCCCCGAGCTTACCCGAATATTTTTTCACCTGACAAAGAAATATTTAAAATGTGACGTTGAAATTGTTAATGCATATTCTGAACTTGGATTAAAATTTCCAGTGGAAGATCCAGGTTTTATTGGCGCAGACCTTATCGTAAATGCTTTTGCAGCAATGTCAAAATATAATGCTAATTGTATTATTTGTGATTTTGGAACTGCAACTACGATCCAATTAGTTGGAAAAAACGGTTACTTTTTTGGATCTATAATAGCACCAGGTGTAATTACGTCTGCCAAGAATCTTTTTGATTCAACTGCACTCCTTTCGAATATACAGTTAAAAAAACCGGAGCATCTGTTGGGAACAACTACAACAAATGCTTTGCTTTCAGGCATTATCACAGGAAATTCATTTATGCTGGATGGATTCATTAAAGCAATAAAAAAAGAATATAAATATCTCTGTCCAATAAAAACTATTGCAACCGGTGGAATTGCTGAATTGATCTGTAAGGATTCTAAAGAAATTGATATTATTGATAAAAATTTAACTTTGGGTGGTTTGAATCTTATTTGCTGTAAATGAGAAAAATAAATAGATGAATAAAAAAATATTAGCTGTCTCGATATTATTGTCATTTGCCATTTTGGTGTCTGCACAATATTTTCAATCGGAATTCAATCTAAGAGGGATTGCTAAATTAGAATATAATGAAATAAATGTTTATAAATTTCATAAAGGATTTTCAATAACAGCATATCCTCATAACAAATTGGGCACTTATCAGATCCAAACGGATAAAGAAATTGATTATGACAGGCAACTTGTGAAACTAACCGTAAAGTTAAATGAAATTGAACTTTACCCACCAATATATATATCACTTGAGAGCTTTAACCATAACGCATTCCATGAGTATTTTAAAACAGAATTGCTAAAGAAATGTAGGGAACTTATGGGAGATGAAAATCGTGAACAAAGTGAAGGTCTTATTCCTGAGATAATTATCAAATTACCCAAAATTGCACTACCAAGATCTATACGTAGATTTATGGGTAATAAGGCAGGGAGATTGAATCTTAACGGAAGTCAGAGATTAACATTTGCTGGGAGAAGTACTCGTCGTAGTGATCCAGGAGATGAAAGAGATAATAGTACTAAATTTACTCCAGAAATGCGACAAGATCTCAGCTTACGTCTCCGAGGAACAATAGGTGAAAAAATTCATGTAAATGTGAATCATCAATCTACTTCAGATCCCGATGTAATGCCAACTCCATCAGAGATTAATATTAATTATGAAGGCAATGAAGATGAAATTGTAAGAGCAGTTGATGGAGGTAATATTTCACTTGCTTTATCTGGTTCAAAATTTATAAGCTATAGTGCTTCATCTGAAGGTCTTTTTGGTATAAAAACCCAATTTCAAGCTGGGAATTTAAACGTTACAACGATTATGGGTAAAGATGAAGCACAAAAGAATACTCAAACATGGAAAGGTGATTCTCAAGCAGATTCAACTGTTATCAGAAGTAATGCTTTCGTTCCTAAAACTCATTATTTTATCGATCAACCTTCTGCATTATATTCACTTTATGATGACACAGATGGTATAGAAGGTACCGACTATCCAATGGGTTGGAAAAATAATGCAATTAAACTAGATGAACTTACTGGTAAATGGCTACTTTCAGAAAGTGGTTGGTACTTACGTCCTGATCCTGATGAGGAACTCAATGTCTATCTTGATGATGGATCTGCCAGTAATAATACAATGACAATTGATGGAGTGAATTATATAAATCCTGAGGAAACATACAATTTTGATATTCTGTTAGAAGGAACTGATTACCTTATTGATTGGGATGCTGGTATAATTACTATGACTTTACCTCAAGGAATAAATAGAATTTATTCTATTGGGATCATATATACTCGTAGGGATGGCGAAAAAATTGGAGATGAAACCTCTTCCCCTATAGAAGTTAAAATGCTGCGAATCAGAAATCAGGATTCAAGTGATGAAAATTATTGGAATTTACAAGTTAGGAATATTTATAATCTTGGAATGCAGAATATAAAGAGTGAAGACTTCGAGATGAGCGTATATACAATGCCTGCCGCAAGTACAATTCCAGATTACAATGCACCAGAAGAAGTTACAACAGGTGATGTCCAAACACTTAATGAATATTTGAGATTGGACAGTAATAATGATCTCAAGATCAATGGTGAAGATGCAGCAATTAATCTTGAATTTGGTTATGTAAATTTCCCATTTATAAGACCGTTCTATTCATTACATGATTCAATAATTTATCTGGAAGATAGTGTCCCATCAAATGAAATTAATAATTACATTTTTGTTAAAGGTAAAATTGGCAGAGAACAAGTTTCGCTGGGTAGAATGAACATTCTACCTGGAAGTATTATTATTAAGATAGGACCAGATAAAAGAAAACTGATAGAAAATATTGACTATATTGCGGATTATGATTTTGGACTGATCACATTTCTTACAAGTGAGGCAAAGGATCCTGAAATCGAGATTTTGATTGATTACCAGTTCAAACCTATTTTTGCTATGGATAATAAAACTATTCTTGGAATGCGCGCAGATATGGAATTCAATGAGAATATTAAACTTGGTGGAACTTTCGTTTATCAATCTGAGGAAGTAAGAGAAGATAGACCCAAAATCGGTAATGAAAATAGAAGTATTATTCTCGCTGATATTGATGGAGAAATTGATTATGAATTACCGTTTATGACTAAATTCATAGATTGGCTTCCACTAATAAAAACTGATTCCAGATCATCCGTAACCCTAACGGGTGAAGTTGCGATGAGCCTTCCACGCATCTATGGGAGTGATAAACAACATGATAAAAAAGAAGCATATCTTGATGATATGGAAAGCACTATGGAAATGTATCCTCTTGGAATTACCAGAGGTACTTGGTCATTTGCAAGCAGACCGGCTGAAGAACCAGCTGGGAACCTAATTGATTTTGGTAAAGCACATATTAATTACTACAATCCCAATGATGTGTATGCAAGAGATGTTTATGATCCAAATTCTTTAACCGAAAAAGAGGAAAAAGAAAAAGTAACTTTATTAGCATGTAAAATCAATCCTCCCAATATTGGAATGCCTGGAACGAATATGAAATATTGGGCAGGTGTAATGAAATATATTGGCAATGAAGTAGATTTTTCCACCAAGAAATATATAGAAATCCTTGCGAAAGTAGAGACACTTAATTCTAATCAGGAAGACAAACCCGTTATTATGCATATTGATCTGGGGAAAATGAGTGAGGACTTTTATCGCCCTGGAGAAAATCCAACACCTGATAAAGAAGATGGATTAGTAGAAGCTGATGGTATTCTGGACGGTGGTGAAGATATCGGTTTAGATAATATTAGAACCGGAGATCCTGGTGATGACTATGATGATAATTTTGATAATGAGAAAATAACAGTAAACGGTGCTGAAGAATATCCTTATATTAATGGAACCGAAGGTAATAATAAACTCGATTCTGAGGATTTGAACGATAATGGTCTTCTGGATGAGGATAATATTTATTTTGAATATTCTGTTAGTTTAAACAATAATGAAGAATTCATGGAAAGTGAATTTAATGGTTGGAAATTATTCCGGATTCCTTTGCATAATACTGATAATTATAGAATAATAACAGATAATGCTAATAAAATTCCAAATATAAAAAAAATTAATTTCTCTCGTATCTGGTTTGAAGTTGAAGACAGTGTAAGAGTTCGAATTGTGAACCTTGATATTGTTGGAAATAAATGGGAAGAAGGATTTATTAAAAACAAGGATGGCACGGTTGCTACTAACGATAGTGAAATCATGCAAGTTGGTATAGCAGATAATCAATCGGGGCAACATTATATACCAGCTCCACATACTGTCATTGAAGAGAATGGTGAAACTACACTTGAGCAATCATTGACGATAGATTACAAAAATCTGGAAAATACAAAACATGGTTTGGTAACTCAGGAATTCATGGATTCATACAATCTTCTTGCATATAATAAAATTAGATTTTGGGTATATGCTGAGAAACCGATCGAAGGTTATTCGCCACTAGAGCAGGATTCTTTAATAATTCGCATTGGTGCTGATTCATTAAATTATTATGAAATAAAACAACCAATGGATTTGCAAGAATATAATGCTATTATGAATGAAGATGGCTGGAGAGAGATAGAAATATCATTTTCCGAATTTACTCAATTAAAAAATCTGAATACTAACGATGATGTAAGCTATTATCTTGGAGATATTAAACTTTCTAAAGTTGGGAATCCGAGTCTTTCAGATATTAGAGAAATGTCACTAGGTACCGAAGCTTCAAATCAATTCTCAGGAAGAATTTACTTTGATGATATCAGAGTAGCAGATCCATATGAAGATTTAGGATTTGCAACCAGTGTCAATTTTACAACCAATTTTGCAGATCTATCTACATTTTTTGTCGGTCTTGATTTTAGATCAGAGAATTTTCAATCTTCAGCTAGAAGAACAACCAATGTAACATATATTGAACAAACAAGCCTGGATATTACGAACAGAATAAATTTGAATAAATTTCTACCTGCAGATTGGGGATTTAAGATTCCCCTTAATTTATCCAGAACGCAATCAATTGGGATACCAAGATTTAAATCAGGTTCCGATATCTTAAGGAATAATCTTCTGACTGAAGATAAAGATCGTGAGACAAATAAAAACCTGTCATATCGTGCAGAAATGACATTAAGTCAAACCAATATACCAAAAAGTAAAATATTAGCATATACAATAAAGAACACTACGATTAGTGGTAATATTCAGAAAACACTATTAACAAACGCAACTCGAGCAGATACCACAATATCATATTCACTTAAGCATATTTATAATTTTACAATTCCCAAAGATAAAATTAATATTGGATTATTCTCAAATTATAAATTCCAATTCTTCCCGCATTCGATATCAAACACCTTAACCTTTCGGAATGCTGAACCATCAGCATGGCGTTGGGATACTTACACCGATTCT
Organism: Candidatus Cloacimonadota bacterium; assembly: GCA_021157645.1. Classification (GTDB taxonomy): domain Bacteria; phylum Cloacimonadota; class Cloacimonadia; order Cloacimonadales; family TCS61; genus Tenebribacter. The sequence continues at coordinate 6,470 of JAGGWC010000115.1, forward strand.
ATCCCACACTGGGTTCCCAATACAAATTCATTTAAAACCCGTACATTTGATACATCATCCGCTGTTGATTATAATATTTTTAGTGATATTTTACTTTCATATAATCTTACAACTAAACGTGATCTTATTTTAAAAAATTATTGGAAAGGATATAATATTGGGCAAGAGAAAGAAAGAACTCAAAAAGTTTCTTCCGATTTTAATCCAATATATTTTGATAAAGTATTCAGTTTTAATGCGAATGGATCAGTTACTTACGATGAGGATCATATAAAATCAGGCATACAAGACACACTGTATTATAAAGGTAGTATTAATAGGCAAATTAGCGGAAATTTTGTTTTTAAGAATCAAAATCTATTAAGTAGTTTTGCTAATTGGCTTGATCAAAAATTTACCCAATCTTCAATTAAAAAAGAAAAAACTGAGCAGGAAAATGATTTACCTGAACAAGAGAATGAAGATAATGCAATTGAAGATGAAAAGTTACAGAAAGAACCTGATGAATCAGAGATTGGCGGAAAAGATGATTCTGGTGAGCCAGAAAAAGAAAATGAAAAAGATCAAAGTGAGCTTGAAAAAGAACCTGACCAATCGGACACACCAGAGAAAAAAAGAAATATTTTTTCTTCAATGATAGGTTATATTAGCGGATTGAGCAATATAAGTGTTTCTTATAATAATTCTTATCGTACAACATTCGAAGATAGATCAGAACGTCCTGACTTTCTTTATCAGTTAGGTTTGCCTAATATTCTTGATGAGGAGGGAGATGATAAAGAGATAATTTTAAAAACAGTTACTGATAAATATTCAACTTCGGCTAGCTTTCCGATTATAAGAAATCTAACAACAAACTTTGGTTATTCAAGAGAGACCACAAAAACATTCAGTAATACGGATAAACTAAGAATATCTACAATTTTTCCAAATGTATCTCTAACTCTTACTGAATTTGAGAAGCTCATCCACGTAAGTAAAATACTTACCAGCTCTCGTCTTACAAGTAGTTATGTTTATTCTAAAGTTCAGAGTGGCGACATCGATTTCAAACAAGCTGATACTGAGCAAAACCGTATTAATTTCACACCATTGCTTTCATGGAATGGGAATTGGGTTTATAATGTTACAACCAGTCTTTCTATAAATTACTCGGATTTAAAAGATATCAGTCATCGTGTTAACTATGATGATATCCGCCATACTATTACTCAATCTATGAATGGTAATTTATCTTGGTCATTTTCGAATCCAAAAGGTGTAAAAATATTATTTTTCAAACGTACAAATATGAAAAATGAGTTTACAACTGATGTAAGTTTTAACATGGGAACAGAAAAAGCAACAAGAAAAGGACAAGAAGACGAAATTGATGAAATTGATAAAACGTCATATGGTGTTATACCTGGTGCATCTTATAAATTTAGTAAAAGTATTACAGCAGGACTTACCAGCGAATATGAGTGGTCGGAAGATAAAAAACGAAAAACAAGTTCTTCAATGTTCCGGCTTAGTATCTGGATCGAAATTATATTCTAACAACTATTACCGAATTAGCGATAAGCATTTTACTTGACATCAAGTTATTCCATTCCTTAAAAAGTATATCTAAATAAGGAGAATCCGATGGTAACTAAAGCGCAAAAATTCAGATTAGGCATTTTTATTACCGTAATATCTGTTTTAATGATTATGTTCCTAATTATGGTAGCCGGTACAAAGATCATGGAAAAACGTGATATATATTATATTCGATATCAAAATACATCGGTTACGGGACTTCAAATTGGCGGGCCTGTTAAATATCGCGGTATTGGAATAGGAAGAGTTGACGAAATCTTTATTGATCCTGAGAATATTACTGACATTATTGTAACAGTAAGTGTAGAATCGGGAACCCCAATAAAGAGTGATATGAAAGCTTCCCTGATCCCAATCGGAATTACGGGCTTGGTTCAAGTTGAAATAACAGGTGGAACTCAGGAAGCAGAGTTGTTAGGATCTGGTTCATTCCTTTCGGCGGGATTATCTACTTTTGATAGTATTTCCGGAAAGGCCGAGATACTTGCTAATAAGTTTGAAATACTCCTTAATAACTTAAACAACATTACAAATAAAGAGAATACAAACCGGCTAAACAATATTATTGCAAACGTAGATACAATAATCGATATGAATCAAAGTTCAATTTCAAATACTGTTTTAAGTTTAGAAACGATTACAGAAGATTTTGAGCAAATAGCTAAAGATACAAGAAGTCTTTTAAAGAAATTAGATAATATTATGAGTTCAGGTAAAGTTGAAAAGATTGTTGCAAACACCGAGGAGATTACTTCCAAACTTGCAAATTCTGATTTTAAACAACTCATGGCAGATATCAATAAACTCACAATTAATGCAAATAATGCAATTTCCCACATCGATGCAACTCATCTTGAAAGCCGGCAGGATCTACTCGATACGATTGAAAGCTTGAGAGAGACAATAGACTATTTAAACGATTTTTCCAGACAGATCAGTGAAGATCCATCATTGCTGCTTATAAGGTCAAAGAATTAAGAGGAGAATTTAATATGAAAAGAATAATTGTTCTTAGCTTATCGATCATTTTTTTATTTGGCTGCATGGCAAGAAATGTAATTCCCAGAAATTACTACATTCTTGAATATTATTCTCATTCCGAAAAAGATGAACTTAAGTTGAATGAACCCTTCAATCAATCTGTTTACATCGAAGATACAAAAGTTCCTAAAACCTATAACAGAAAACAAATTGTAGTCCGTCATTTTGGTCCTCGAATTACCTATTCTGATAATAACCTTTGGGGTGTAAAACTTACAAAAATCATTCCTAATCTATTAAAGAAACGGTTAGATAGTTACAATATGTTCAAGAATACACAAAGAGAACTATTTAGTTCAACACCAGATTACATTATTGATACAAGCATAAATAATATTGAACTATATATTTCCGAAACGCTTTATCAAGCAAGGTTGAATATCGATTTCATATATAGGAAAAAAGATACAGAAAAGTCGTTAGTAACTCATTCTGCCAATATTGAAAAAGTGCTGCTTAAACAAGATTTTGATACTTTTGCTCAAACAATTAACGAAATACTTTTAGATGAGATAGATAAATTTTCAGCAAAAATAAATATTCTGAATACTTATGGTCAACAAGCACCTCTTACACAAGAAAATATCCCTTTAGAGATCGATCCTTTACTTGTTAAAATACTAGATTCTGAAGAAGATAATAGTGGGAAGGGACTACTTTTGGTACCAGCGATCACAGGAACAGAAAATGAACCTTATTATAAAGTTTATGATAAATATGGTTATGAAAGATCTGCCAAAATTGGGGAAGACTTACCATTGATGGAAGGAACTTATTCTATTGAATATGGATCAGGAAATCAAGATCAGAAAATGATCCAAAAGAATATTGAAATTCACCCGCGGTATAAAACAATTGTGGAGCCTGATTGGGGTTGTTTGATAGTTGAAATTATCGATGAAAGAAGAAATTTTGCTAAAGTTATTTATGAGATATTTGGTTTAGAAGACGGAGAAAGTTTTGGTAATGAATTTCCAGCAGAAGTAGAACTTGGTGAACAGGAAAGAGTCTGGGTTTTAAAGCCTGGGTATTATAAAATAACCATAAATAATGAACCATTTAACACTTACACCGATTTCACAACAGTTCTTATCGAAGAAGGTCGTGTTCAGAAAATGACAATTGTTATGGAAACTGATGAAGACGGGAATCCAACCAATATGGCAGGAGCAGGAATTTTAGAAGAGAGTTTTTTCGCGGCATCTTTAGAACCATTTAAGCTATCAAGTGCAATTCATATCAATGGGAATTTTAATAGCGACAATAAGTTAAATGAAAATGATCCTGAAGTTACAATAACCATGAATTCACAATTAGAAAACTACCTTATTTATGATTGTGATCCGATCTATTATAATATGAAAAGTATAATTGATCTGGGTGTATCAAAAATGACAGACGAAGATTTCAGACTTGCTTCAGATGAATTTGATCTTAAAAATACAGGAATATATTATTTCGTAAAGGATCTTGGTTTCTATGGAAGATTTGATGTAAACTCACATTTTTTTGATGAAACACAATATTGCTCTGAAAAATTCTATTACCAAAAATTTGAAGAAAATGGTATTACAATTGGAGATAGTATTTTGTCCGATGAGATAAAAATTAGATCATCTTTTTTCCCAATAGAATTAAAGGAAGGAATTGGTATTAATTATAGAATCTTGAACCTGCCCAGAGCAGATTTAAGCTTTAGATCTGGATTTGGAATCAGGCAGTTCTTCAATAGAGATGTTTTTGTTTATGATCCTTCAGGAACATTTGTTGATCATAATAATATTGAACACAGAAAGTACTTTGAATTAGCTTCGACAAATACGACGGGAACAGAATTATCACTGGTCGGTAATTTCCAGCTTCCTTTTAATCTAACCTATGCATCTGATGCAGATTTCTATTTCCCATTTAATAAAAATGATAAATATACATTCGAATGGGAAAATTCTTTTAACCTGAATTTATTAAAGCATATTTCACTCGATTACAAATTTAATTTGAAAAAATTAGGAAAAGATTCTGGAATTGATTATTTTGTTAGAGAGCATAGTTTGTTCTTAAGAGTAACTTATTTCTTGAGATAATATGGAACTTAGAGAACAGTCGTTATTCTTTGAAGAAGAACTCACAAAGTATACTGTACCTGCTTTGAATGATGAATTCCTAAAATACAGTGAGCAAATAATTTTAACACTTTATTTGCAAAAAGTCACAAAGATCGATAGTGCGGGCGTTGCTTTTATAGATGAGATGGTGACGAAATTAGGACTTGATCCAAACAATTCCTTATTGATGAATGAGATGGTAGAAATTGCTTATAGTACTTTCACTTCAGCAGAAATACAATCCGTTAAAGCAGAGAATAAATTAGATTTCTTTACCCA
>JAGGWC010000077.1 GCA_021157645.1 Candidatus Cloacimonadota bacterium
CAATAGAGTTTTTGTATGCATAAACCATATCAGCTTTATAAAGAGAAGTACTTAATCTATTAATTTCGGAATATTGCAATGTATCCTCAAAGCTTATAAAAGAATCATATTCAATTGCATTCTCAATATTCCCGGATGCAATTGAATTAAAGCTGAACGCAAATCTATGCTTTTTTATTGGAATAGTCATTGTGAAATAAGGCATATAAATGCCATCATCACGAAACTCATTATTATCAGAATCTTTGTACCACATATACCCAAGTGAAGTTGCAGTTGAAAATAATACATTATTCGTTGTAGTTGCAATTGACGGGTTGTGTAAGTTTGGATTTATATGGAACATGTCTGCAGATCCTGTTTCACCCATTTCCATACCATAAACATCATTTCCGTAATATTCAAGTGGCATTCCATCAAATGAAAAAATTGAATTACCAGCTAATAGAACTGTAGTTAACAAAAATACCATTATTATTTTATATTTCATCTATATCTCCTGATTTACATTTATTATTCAACTATAACAAAAAAATTAACATTCTTTTCTTTGTCAATTTTAAGTTGGGATGTGAATGGTAAATTAGTGCAATAAGGAAATGATTGTTGATGAAATTAACTTAAACCTTCGAAATGGCTGGAAGCCTTGTGAATGGTTGGTGAACGAGATTTTGCGAGTTTAACTTTGAAAAGGCTTTTGGCATTTGTCTTTTTGCTTAGTATTTTCACGGTTTCTTTCACTTTTTCAATTGACCCTTAAATTGTTAATTTGTTAGTGGATTAAGAGAAGCGATTTAAGGATAAAGTAAGTGATCTTACGAATGGTTGAGCTAAGCGAAATCTTCGAAATGGTGACAGAGTGAAATTGATGTTCAACCATTGCGGAGAACTTTGTCCATCCGCAAGGTTTCAATCCGCACAGTTTGATAATTCGTTGCTATTCCTACTCCGCCACTACAATAACACCTGTCCCAATTTCGTTTTTATTGTAATAATCAAGTAGCATAAAACCAAAAGCGATAGGGTAGAACAGAATATAATAAATTGGAAATAGTATCACTAATATCTTAAATTTTGAGATAAATGTAAGCGGAATTTTAAGTGCTAATTTCCAATAAATGTGCCCAAATTTTCCATAAGAATATTCAAATGATCTAATTTTAAAACCTGCTTTTTCCAGTTTGGAAATAATTTCCTCTTTCGAATATCCCGGGCGGACATGTTCTGCTGTGAATTTGGCTGACTCATCGAAATTACTGGGAGATGAAATTATCAGCTTTCCACCTTTATCGAGTACCTTTCTAAAATTCCGTAAAACCTGCTCATCATTTTCGATATGTTCCAGAATATCGATAGCAATAATGAGATCAAAACTTTCTTTTGGGGTATAATCTACTAAATCTGCTTGTTGGATCGTGAAATTTTGCCAGCCAACATTTTTAGCATAATCAGCAAATGAATCCATATAATCTGTCTTAATATCAACAGCGTGAACTAATGCTTTTTTAAATTTATTTAGAATAAAATAGGAGTATTGTCCAAATCCAGCTCCAGCATCATAAAACCGCAGCTGTTTTCTTATTGGAAAATATTTTTTTATCTCTCTTTTTACATACCACTGACGCAATAATAACATATCTAAAAATATATAAAACATCTTTCTGAAAACAGGAAATTTATCTATTGCTACTGCGAATTTATCTTTCACTCTATCATATTGCATTTAAATAACACTCCTGCAAGCCCACAGTCCACCTGCAATATTTATATCGGGTTTGGTAATTAAATATACCGGAAACTGAACAAGAAATTGTTGCCGTATCAGACAATTATGAAATTCCTTCATTAAATCACTTTGATGAATAAATTTTGCATTACTAATTGTGGATGCTCCACATAGAAAAATTCCACCGTAAGGTTGTATTGTCAATGCCATTGCCTGAATAATTCTTCCAACACATCTGTAATAAATATTGAGTGCTTCGATAGCGTATTTATCACTTCCCTTTACTGCTGATCTTGCAATTTCAGAAACATCTTTTTTGTTCCACTCAATTTTTTCTAATTGTAAAATTGCTTTATAGGTTTCGTATATTCCTTTTCCAGAAACAAAATCTTCAAAATTCAAAAAACTTCTTTCATGTATGTTGGGAAGAGTTATATTCATTATTTCGGAATGCCTTTTATCTAATGGCGGAATCTGAATATGCTGTATTTCTGAGGATAACACATCTTTTACTTTTCCGCCGGAATGCGTAGTAAACTCGATAATGCTTGCAGTTCCAAATCCTGTTCCCGGTGCGATTACAAGTTTGTTATTTATACGATTCTTGACAGAAAAATCCGGCTTATACAGAATTTCACACTGATTAGATTTAATTTTGTCTTTTTCTTCCATATCCAGAATACCATATCCTGCCAGCTCCATATCATTAACCATGATCGTCTTCTTTTTTGGGAATCCCCACACGATCAGATCTTCCAAAATTATAGTCGGCGTATTTTCCCAATTTGTGATATCTACTTTATTATGATTAATAACCGCTCCGGCAAAACCGATAACACAATGAGTTGGTTTAATGTCAGAATCGATGTCATTTAGTGAAGATCTAATGAAGCTTCTTAGTTCTTCTTTAGAATTTACTTTCTGCTGATATTCTTGAGAGGTGTAAACAATTTTTTCTTTCTCAATTATTTCTGCACGGAGGCGAGTATATGTCCCACCTACATCAACTGCTAAATTAAAATTTTTCATAATTTGCTAAATGCTATAATCAATTTTGTGAGTCAATAAAATAAATAAAATAAAGGGAGATCGGTATGTTTGTTTATAATTATGAAACAAATTAAATCAGATAAAATCATTTAATTCAGCTTCTTCCATCTGACACATTTTCCGGCAGGTAAATTGTTACCTGATTCTGATTTTATTGTTAGGTCAAATGTTTCTATTTTCCCATTTTTCAAATTATGTAATTTTGTAAGTTCGTTTCGTAATTCACGATGTCCAAAATCTTTATCATGGCACGAAAGGATTATAAATTCTGGATCATTACTTAGAAGTTTATCGACTAATTCCATTAGTTTTGGAAGATCTCTACCAATCTTCCATGTAGTTCCTTTTTTCCCGTGACCAAAAGCAGGTGGATCTAAAATTATACCATCATAAACAGAGCCGCGCCTAACTTCACGAGATAGAAAAGAAATTATATCATCGATGATCCAACGAATATTATTATTTTTCAAACCTGATAACTGGCAGTTGTGTTTTGCCCAATTCACACTACTTGAAGAAGCATCAATGTGAGTGATATTAGTTTCTGCTGTTGATGTAATGAGAGTGGATGCACCTGTGTAAGCAAATCCGTTTAGAATATTCAATGGTCTGCTTGTCTTATTAACTATATCGGTCAGCCACAGCCAATTTGTTAATTGCTCAGGAAAAATTCCTATCTGTCCATTAGGGGATAGTCTTAATTCAAAAGTAAAATCCTTAAATTCAAAATATGGTAGTTTTTCATTTGGATAAGTAATCCATTTGTTTTGTAATGGATCAAATTTAGCATGATAATGTTGCCATTTATCAAGATCAAATTTTTGTCTCCATGCAGCCTTTGGGGCAGGTCGGCGAATGATAACTTCTCCAACTTGCTCTAATTTCTCAAAATTTCCACAATCCAATAATGTGTAATTACATTTTACTAAATCTATCATAAAATAATAATTTGATAATAATGAAAATCTGTAAAGCCAAAACTATTATTGATGTAATACGTGATGGAAAAAGCATTACAATTAATTTTGTAGAATAATAAACATATATTGCGGAACAAATATTGCAGTTTGAATACTAAATGATTAATTTGAATAGAATTCTTTGCTTTTCTTGACAAATATATTGAGTTTCTATTTTGTCAAAAATCATATAAACTGTATGTAATTTCTTTATATACAGTTTGTTAGAAATATATGTAATATGAAATTTGCACTTATTTCAAAAAAAATAATAATTAATTATAGGAGTAATTATGAAAAAATTATTTTTGTTTATTGTGACAGTGCTGTGTTTTACATCACTTTTTGCAAATGCGGCAATACCATTTAATGAGGAATATTTTCTTCCCAACAGAATAATTGTGGGATTTGAATGGGATACAATTGGCAACAGAGAATGTATTTTAGATTATGAATTTAGCAATGGTATTATCAAAACGGGAATAACAAGTTTTGATTTACTATCTGAGCAATTTGAATTTGTAGAATTAGCACAGAGAATAAACTTTGTGAAAAATTTAGATTGGAACGATGATGGACTCTATCCAAGATGTATTTATAATATTACTTTGGCAAGTAATGATAAAATAGATGCAGCTCTTAAAGCACTTGCAGACGATCCAAATATTATCTATGCAGAATTTGAACCGGTTTACAAATTTGATTATGTTCCCAATGATGCATCTTATGATATGCAATGGTATCATCAGTTTATTCAAAGTGAACCTACATGGGATTATACAACAGGAAGTGAAGATGTTATTATCGGAATTGTGGACTCTGGAATTAAATGGAACCATTCTGATCTGCAGGATAATATTTGGATCAATGAACCTGAACTTAATTCAACGTCAGGTGGGAATGTCATGAATATAAATTGGACTGCTGGTACTGTTTCTGGCGGTAATGGAATAGATGATGATGGAAATGGTAAAATAGACGATTGTATTGGTTGGAATTTCTATGGTACTCAAAGTAATCAGTCATATCAAGGTTATGTAGATAATGCTCATGGTACTCATGTTGCAGGATGTGCAGGTGCAGTTGGAGACAACTATATTGGTGTTACAGGTCCAATGATGAATGTTAAATTGATCTCATCTCGTCACTCACCTAATAATTTCGCAACTAATAGTGTTTGGTCTGGTGATCTTGGAATTAATTATTGTGCAAATTCAGGTGCAGATATTATAAATTGCAGTTTTGGTGGACCTGGTGGAAGTACAACCTATAATAATGCTATTAATAACGCCATGAGTCTTGGAGCTATTGTTGTTTGTGCTGCAGGTAATGATAATTTAGATATTGGAATTCCAGCAAATGCGCATTATCCCGGTAATGCAACCAACGCTGTTTGCGTTGCTGCTACTGGTCCTAGCAATGATGTAAGAGCGAATTATTCAAATTATGGAACTCCTGTTGATATTTCAGCTCCAGGTTCAGAGATATATTCTACAGTAATTGGTGGAAGTGGTTACGAAAATTATAGTGGCACTTCTATGGCTTCTCCTGTAGCAGCTGGCGTTGCTGGCCTTATTAAGTCTGTTCATCCTGATTTAACTTCTGCAGAACTTAAAGCTAGACTGGAATTAACTTGTGATAATATTGATGCAGTTAATCCTAATTATATTGGTGATTTAGGAGCAGGACGGGTGAATGCTTATAAGGGAGCTATGCACGACTTGATTCCCAATATTTCAATTTTAGCATTTATAGTTGCTGAACAAACTGGTGATGGTGATGGAGTACCTAATCCGGGTGAGATAGTAAATTTAATAGTTAATTTGGAAAATGATGATTTCTGGCTTGATGCAGAAGATGTTACCGCTACTCTCAGTTGTGATGTAGCCGAAGTAGCAATACTCAATGATGAATCTTTTTATTCTGATATTTCATCGGGAGCTAATGGTTGGAATTCCGGTGATCCTTTTAGCTTTGAAACTCCGCCAGAACTTTCTGATTTCACAATTCCTTTCACCTTAACCATTACTGCTAATCAAAGTGGTACTTGGCCTTATTCGATGGAACTTGAAATGATAGTTGAGTTAACGTTGGCTCAAGCTGGCTGGCCTCTGGTTCTGGAAAGCGTTTCAACATCAAGTGGTACGATTGTAGATTTTGATGATGATGGTTCAAAAGAAATAATATTTGGTGATTATGCAGGAATGATTCATGTTATGCATGCAGATGGAACTCCCGTTGCTCCATTTCCTATTGATACGGGTGCTACAATTGGAGTCGCTGTTGCTGCTGGTTTAGTAGATAGTGATGAATATGAAGATATTGTAATTGGTAATGATGCTGGTCATGTAATTGCATATGATCATAACGGAAACGTTATTTTTGATTATCTAGCTGGTGGAATTATAAAAAGTAATCCTATGATTGCTGATGTTGACGGAAATGGTTCGATGGAAGTGATAGTTTGTACATACCCTATGGGTGCAGTTCATATTATTAATTCAGATGGAACTTCTTTCCCAAATTTTCCAGCTTCATTAGATAGTCCTGTACTGTCTTCTGCAGCTATTGGAGATTTAAATGATGATGGAAACCTTGAAGTTCTCGTCATTACATTAACTGGTTCCCTGAATGCTATTTCCTCCAATACAGGTTCCAATCTTACCGGATGGCCATACGCTCTTGGTTCAGGATCAACTCAAGGACCGACACTATCAAATTTAGATTCCGATGTTTATCCTGAAGTTCTTATCGCTACAGTTTCAACTCCAGGCAATGTTGTTGTTATTGACAATGATGGTTCTTTAATACTGGATATAGAAGTTGGTGCTCAAGTTCGTACTGCAATTGTAACTGCAGACTTTAATAATAATGGAAATGCAGACATCTGTTTTATCGATTTTAATGGTAATGTGCATATTGTAGATCAAGCCGGGAATGAGCTTCCAAATTTTCCAGTTGATATTGGTGAATCAGTTGATTCAACCCCAGTTATTGTTGATATGGACGCAAATGGAACTCTTGATGTTATATTTGGAGATAATGCTGGATATTTGCACTCAATAGATACTACTGGTAATGAAACCTATATGTTTCCAATAAATTTGGGAAGTTCCCTCAAAATAGCTCCTGCCGTAGGATATGCAGATAATGACGGAGATATTGAAATACTTATACCAAACCAGACGTCTTACTATTTAATAGATTATAAAAATACAAGTGGAAATGTGCAATGGGCGAACTTTAAACGTAATCCTCAAAGAACTGGTAATGCTCTTAATCCTACATCAGGAAGTCAACCGAAAGTTGTTCCTATATTTACAAATACTCTTGGCAAAAATTATCCTAACCCATTCAATCCGGATACCAATATCAGTTTTAGCATTAAAGAAAATAGTTTTGTAAGTCTAAAAATTTACAATACACGTGGTCAACTTGTCAAAACTTTGATTTCAGAAAATCTGCCTGAAGGTGTTCATTTTACTTCTTGGAATGGAAAAGATAATAGTAATAAATCTGTTTCAAGTGGAATTTATTTCTATAAAATCAATTCTATAGATTATTCATCTGTAAAGAAAATGATACTTTTAAAATAAGGTAAAACAAGTATTAAATGTTGATTATGTTGTATTAAACAACATATATGCAAGAGGGGAAAGCATTAGCTTTCCTCTCTTGTTATAAGAAGCAAAAAAATGATGATAATATAACAAATAGTATTTTTACTAATTTCAGTTAATGATATTTCAAGTAAAAATTATTTGACAGATACTAATATAATTACATAGATAAAATTTGGAGTAAGTTAATGAAAAAAATCGTTTTTCTATTTTTATTTTTGCTGATCTGGGTCAATGCTGTTTCGTTAATAGTAGAAACTGCATCATTCACAGATTTTCTGTATGGTTCTACAGAAGATTGTGAATATGATAACTGGATATCTCATATTGTTGAAGGAATTGCGGAGGAAGGTTATAATTTGTATTCTCCATGGGAAGTACAATCAGATAGTTTCGGAACTTTTGTATTGCCAGATGATGTTATGCTTGCGCAATGGCAAAATATAATAGATGCTTTTCTTTTACAAAATTATCTTGCTGTACAGAGTATGTTGGATGTTTACAATTTTCCATATCATGTTGTTGAATTCAATGACACTGATACAGGGAATACTTATTACATGTTGCGTGAAAACTTGAATTCTGAATATTATGACACAAATGGAACACCAGGAACTCATGATGATGAAATTGGTTCTTTTGATTATGGCTGGGGACTTTTCATTCATAATCCGCAATCAATAAATCCGGTAATTATCACAGTTCCGCACCCGAATGATGATTTTATAACTCCGGTAATCGGCTATAAGTGCTTTAAAGATTGGAACGCAAAATTCTTGCTTATCTCTGGTGCAGGAAGAGAAGTTTTATGGACAGAACAAGGCAATTATTCCAATTCACGATCTTTATGCGATCCTTCTAGAAATGAAGACGTAGCTTTCAATATAGCTTATAAGTCATTTTGTGATGACATAAGAGAAGATTTTAACAGACGAGAATTTTCTGCACAGATTCACAGTTATGATTGGAACAGGCATGATAATCATCCCGACTGTCAGGTCTCGGCAATGCACAATTGTCCGAACCTTCCCATCAGAGATCTCTCCGATCTGCATCTTGATATGATAAATGCATCTGAACACATTACGATCCCGCAAAATACTATTGGTTCCAATACAGAAGTTTTGCTAAACGATTATTATTCGGTGAATTACTCTCTTTATGATTTCCTTTTCTACAATTGGGAAGGTGACCCGTATCCGGTGAACAATAATATTGATCTTCCGGGATATAGCGGAAATAAACAGCGACTTTATACTTATCAGGATTGGAATGGTTATGATATTTTTGATCCTTTCTTTCATATTGAAATGGACGAACTGCCAGGTAGTTATGTAGAATCAGAAGAAAATTATCATTGGTTTTACGGCTTTGATACAGAAACTAATATGTTCCAAATGGATATGCTATTTGATAAAGCACTTTCTTATTATTCTCATTGGGTAAATGCGATGACAGAAATCTTACCCGAAACTTTAGAATTGGATGACGGAATTGTGCCAACTACACCGCAAAATTTTATCGCATCAAATGTTGATTATAACTCAATTAATCTTCATTGGGAACCAATCTCTTCCTTCGATTTTTATACATACGAAATTCTATTCGCAAATGAACCGATAACGCAACTTAATCATGTAATTATTAATAGAGAAAATGTTAGTTCTCTCGCCAGTTCTTTACAAAGTGCATACTCTATATTTTCACTTGATATCAATAATAATTATTATTTCCAAATACGATCAATTGACAATAATGGAAATTCTTCACCTTTTTCAGAAGAGCTTGAAGTATTTACAGCACCTGCACAAATTGAGGATCTTACAGCAATTGGTCTTGATGCAAGAGCAAATATCACTTGGACAGCAGTACAACAAAATGGGAATATGGGATTCAATATCTACAGAAAACAATATGGTGAAGAATTTATCCAGATAGATAGTTGGGCAAATAATTTTTTATTATCTGGAACTCAAAATCCTGGAGAAGAATATTCATACTTTGATGAAAATTTAGAAAATGAAATAATTTATACATACCAGATATCATCAGAAAATGAGAGCGGTAATGTATTTCTGTATGATCAAATGAAAAACTGTTCTCCAAGTGAACACTTCAATATTTATGTTTCAAATTCTAATTCAACCATTATCGATTCTACAACATTTGCAAAAAACCAGTATGCTTATAACGGGCAAGATCCCGATTATGATATTTTAAAAAATATGGAACTTGCAGATGAATATATTTTCTCTGCTTTTTATGAACAGTATTGGTCTCCGGGCGGTGTTTATCTTCAACAAGAAATTTATAGTAATTACTCACCCTTAGAAAGCTATAAAATATGGAATCTGAAGTTAAAAACGAATCAAATTAATGAGCCAGTAGAAATATCTGTCAGCTCTAATTTCCTTAATAATAATGGGAAACTGTATCTATTAGATATACAAACTGATCAAATCACAGATTTGGTAGATGAGAATTTGATTTTCTTTGCCGAAGATACAATCTATTACGATTTTAAATTATATTGGGGTGATCTGCATCCTTTTGTTAACATTACAAATATGCAAAATAAACTTCTACAAGGTGGCGATGAATTATTGATCGAATGGCAATCTAATGTATATCAATTGGTTGAATTCTTTGATATTTCTTTACAGAATGAAGAGACAACTATTGTAATTACTGATTCAGTGGGTCAGTTGGAAAATCAATTTATTTGGGAAACTCCAGAGGATATTGAAATACACAATGCACATATTGTTATTGGTATTCACGCTACAGATGGGACAATTTATGAAAATTTTTCTACCGCATCTTTTGGAATTGTTCCTCTAGTTTATACAATTGAATTCACCGAAGGCTGGCAGTTGATAACTAATCCGTGGAACAGTGATGATCCATACTATGTATCAGACGTATTTGGACTAAATTCTGAGTTACTTTTTCCTCTTCCAGATAATAATTTTGAGAATTCTAATATGTTTAATTTTGGAATTGGATACTGGTTGAATGCAGAAGCAGAAGGTTATTTTACCCACTCTAACGCAATCATAAAAGAGGTTTATTCTATTTCCCTGAATCCTGGTTGGAATCTTGTACCAAATCCGCATCTTTGTTCATATAACCCACGCAATTTGGGAATAACAAATTCTGGAAGCACCTTCCCATTTGGATATGCTGTGGAAGAAGAATTTATTGCCAATGTTGCTTATGTTTACAGAGAGGGGATATTTGTAGAAACAGATATTATTAATCCATACGAGGCATTTTATTTATACGTAAATGAGGATAATTATGATAACATGGAATGTATGTTCTATCCCTATTATGGTGGATATTATGCTATCCCGGAAGTAGATTGGGAAATCGCAATTTCAGCAACTCAAACTGATAGTGATGGTATTATTTTGGGTTGTAGCGAACATGCTACTGATAATTTCGATAATGCCTACGATTTGCCAGAAGCACCTGTAAAACCTGTAGAAAACGGGATTAAAATGTATCTCCCTAAAAATTGTCATCCAGATTCTCTATATCTTTATTCAGAATTAGATTGCGAAATAAAATCATCTTTGGAGACAGGATTACCTGAAAATAAATTGTGGAATTTTGTGTTAGAAATTCAAGTTTTAGATGCTGTAACATTTGAATTCGATATGTTAGATCTACCTGAAGGTTATTATGCTGATATACAAATCGATGGTAACAGTTGGAATCAGCTGATAAGCGGAAGTTATATTTATTCTATCATTCCATCTCAGATAGGAACAATTTCCGGTTCCGTTCTTGTGAACAATAATGTTGTCATGTCAGATGATATAGTCTCTACCGGATATGATTTTATTAATTATCCAAATCCCTTTAATCCTTCCACTAAAATTCGCTTTAATGTTCTTGAGGAAGGTAGAGTCGAACTATCTATTTACAATATTAAAGGGCAGAAAGTAAAAACTTTATGTAAAGAGATTCTACAGTCAGGGAATCATGAATATATATGGGAAGGAAAAAACAGTTCTGATCATACAGTTGCTTCAGGTGTATATTTTATCAGGCTTAATAATGGAGAAAAAACAGAGGTTAGAAAAGTATTATTACTTAAATAATATTTATTTTCTTTTTCTTCTTAATTAAACTATTTCAACAAAACCATCCTTTTAGTTTTCTCATAATTTTCTGTTTTAAGTTTATAGAAGTAAATTCCTGAAGAGACAGGATTATTTGTTTGATCTGTGCCATCCCAAACTATTGAATTAGTTTTTAATTCTGAATTTTCAATTTTAAATTCGCGAACGCGCTGTCCTTTCAGGTTAAATATCTCTAGAGTAACCGGTGATGATGTTTGTGTTAAGTTAAAAGAAATAGTTGTTTCAGGGTTAAAAGGATTAGGATAATTTCCAATCAGCATATTAGTTACTAAAGTTAAATTATCTTCAGTATTTGTATAATTCAATGTCATTGTTATTGGAATTATTAATTCATCTTGTGATGGATCGTTATGATAAATTACGATTTCAGCAGTATATTGTCCTACTTCAAGTCCATCAGGATCAAAAGAAATTAATATATCTTCATAATCATTTGGTTGGATAACACAGGAATCTATACTCACTTCCAGCCAACCTGCAAATTGAGATGAATCTATGATCGCCAGCTCACAATTCAGATCAGATTCACCGATATTTGAAAGAATCATTATTCCTTCATGGATCTGGTTAGAAGTAATGGTGAGATCAATGAAAAGCGGATTGCAATGAATTACAGGAGGTAAAATACATTCAGAAGACAAAGGGATAAGCAATTCAGGTGTATCAGAATCATTACTAAAAATTGTCAATTCACCAAAATACTGTCCAGGTTCATCAATTTCAAATTCAA
>JAGGWC010000038.1 GCA_021157645.1 Candidatus Cloacimonadota bacterium
AATGTTAATACAAAGCCATGATATTGTTTGGGATGAATAATATTACGCAATACAAACAATAAAAATCGTTCTTTGAAATAATCGTAAAATTGTTTGATCAAAGATACAGCAATGTCTGGATTATCCTGAATATAACGATATATTCTCCCGAAATTGACAGACATAGCAACAGAAAAGGCAAATATTGATGCTTTGAACGCACCTCTGACTTTCAGCTTGCCTTTAGGCATCTTACATACAAATTCATTGATTGTGGCCTCTACATTGTTACGCAACTTCAGTCGATCTGCCGGTATAGATGCAATTTGCTTTAATCGTTTCTTTCTCAAATAGTCATCTCTTGTAAAATAAAATGTCCTATGTTTTTTCATCCGGATTGAAGCACAGACATGTTGTTTCTCACATTTTTGACAAACGGATAAATCAAACTCAGCCTTGAATCTCTTTCTGCATTTTTTAGAACTTACTTTTTGATAGGGGCAGGAAACAATATATTTATCTTCGCCTGTTTCATCAATCTCAATGGGAACAGCAGGTTCTTTCCCCCTCATATCTCTCTGGACTGGGGTAATATCATGCTCTTCGAATTTTATGTCATTGTCTGGACTGCCATAAGCACCGTCCATATGAAGTTCATCCAGATCAGGGGTCTTCTCTTTAAGTTTGTCTATACGTTTGTTTAATACTTTACTGTCATCAATATTATTGGGATTAACGTCTACATCTGTTAGTAAGTTAATAGGATTATCAGGATTAGCTGTTTCTGTTACATTGATTGACTGACCTTTACTCTTTTTATTACTTTTCGCTCTATACGTAGCATCAAGATCATCAGGAGACTGTACACACCCTGAATGAAGCTCTTTGGGAGGTTTTACTTTTATGCCTTCTTTCACTTCTGTGAAATGCTCTGCATAGACACGCTCAAATGTCTTGAATATCGGAAGATCCATGTAGGCAGGCCTTATATTCTTATTAATCCAAAAATAAAGCCGCGCAATCTTCTCTATTTCATGAGGTATATCCGAGGCTTTAAGTTTGTAGATATATTGTCCAGAAGTTTTATTGACATATGACCCAAAACGTTTTTTGAAACGTTTTTTGTCCGATTCAGACAAAACACGAAAAATGCGAATAATCATCTCAACGAGCAACTGAAGCCGACTGTAGTTTCTGATGTTGGAACCTGCAAAAGTAGAATCTGTCCTCTGAATATTGGTCTTCAGTTTAAGGGATTTTATCTGTTTTTCTGTTAGATTATCAAACACCTGCTCCAACAGGTTCTCACCCGTTTTAATAAAATGTTGGTTCAGTCTATTCTGAAAATTAAAAAGCGTTGCACAACAAAATGGCATTGTTACCAAATCATCAAGACCAAGTGCTACTCTTACTAAAAGGTTAAACCTGATGTTTTGAAAAAGTTCTTCATATGTCCAGCCGTGACGATTCTGCAAAATTAAGGCAGATACCATAGAATTAATCGGTGCATTGGGGCGACTCTTTTTATCTGAGTAAAGTATAGAAAATATTTCCTCTTTAATGTTGTAGTATATGATATTATAAAAATGATACTCTTCAGACTTAACTGCGTGTTTCTTGAGAGATTCAGGCATTGTATTTTGCATGCCAAACATATCTGTCTGAAGATGCTTTGTGTTTTTCTTAAACATAGACATTCCTGATTGTGTTTTTAACCATGATTTTATGTCTATAATTTATTAATTTCTATACAATTAAGCAAGTAAATTTATCATTTTTAATCACTAATTAAAATACCTTTTTAGAGTGAACTCATTTATTATTATTACAGAGCAGAACAGATTTCTTAAAAAGAACCTTGAGCTGGCAGGCGTTTTAAACAGCAGTCTGAGCTCAAAATCCGAAACAGCAGACCAGATACTGCCGGAAGACGAATCTGTTGTAGAACTTTGCTCTGAAGTTGTAAAGGAAAAAATAGAGCTGCATCCTGCGGATCTTCTCTATATTAAAGCTGTGGAAAATTATATTGAGATTGTAACCGGCAGCAGGGGAGCTCAGAATAAGAAAATTCTGCGGTGCACTCTGAAGAATGCAGAAAAAGCATTGGAAAATTACAATTACCTTGTCAGGTGTCACAGGTCATTTATTGTTAATACTTCCAGAATAGAAAATGTTACTGGTAATTCACAGGGGATTAAACTTAAATTAACCGGCTGTGAAATTCCTGTCCCGGTGTCAAGAAGTAATGCAAGCAAGCTTAAAGCCATGCTTTCTTAACCATTCGTCACAAAATTATTCATTTCATCCCACAAAGCTTTTATAAATCTCAGAAAATATATTTATTGCTCCGGAGCGTGATTGTGTGTCAGCAGCATAAACAGACTGGAGTAATGAATGCAAAAAAGAACGGGCAGAATAATTAAATCCGTTTCATGGATATCAGGAATAATTCTGATTTTTACCGGACATTTTGTTCCAGGCGCATCTGCAGGATTAATTATTCTTGCAGCAGGTGTATGGGTTACAAAAGAAATCAGGATACCTGATATTGCGGCATTTTCAATATTTGTGATTTCAGGATTTTCTGCAGGGGTTTTAAAAAACGTATCATTCTATCCTTTTACAGGAATCATAGTATATTCAGTCTTTTTCCTGTGTCATTCGGTTTCCTTAGTCATCGATATTTTAAACAAAAGAGTAATAAAAGAAAATCTGTTCTGGATATCAGTATTCGGAATAAATCTTGTTGTAAGCATTGCCCTGATACCGGATTATCTTTATATCATTATTCCGATTATCATTGTCATACTATCCCTTTTTATCAAGAAATTTGTCTTTAACGGAGGCGCTGCATGAAACTGTCTTATTTTACGAGCCTTTTACTCTCATTTGTAATGCTGCTCTTTCTGTCAACTTTTATTGTTTCCCGCAACATCCCGAATCCTCCATGGTTTGCGGCAAGTTCTGCTTGGACTATGTTTCTTGTGTTTGTCACATTTATGATTTTAAAAACCGGGAAGATTTATAAGTACAGAGCGCTGTTTTTCTCAATTTATGCATTCTCTTTTGTGTTTACATTTATTATGCATCTAATTGAAACAAGAGGAAGTATGGCTCTGACAAGGGAAATTATTGCGGCAAATGAAACTCCTTTATGCCCTGTGGCGATTCCCATGCTTATTGTTCCCGCACTTGTAAAACATGTTTTGATATTTCCGGCAAAATTGATTGGCGGGCCTTACGGAGGTTTTATTCCCGGTTTACTGTTATGGTTTGTGGGGGCAGTAACACTTGGTAAGGGAG
>JAGGWC010000063.1 GCA_021157645.1 Candidatus Cloacimonadota bacterium
CCTGTTTTGTTTATTATTTTAAGTCCACCATTCCATTCTCTAATTAACATAGCTTGACCTGTTCCACCCATATCTACAGTAGGTGTTTCATAACCTGCTACTAATGAATAACAATCCAATAATGAAGCTTGGGCACCTCCTGATAAAGTAAGAGTAGCAGCAGTAAAACCACTATCATGGATTTCCCCATTAAAATAATGCAATCCATCAATAGTACAATCTATTATAATGGATTTACCGTCTAAGGTACCTTGTACCCTAGCATTTCTAATAATACAACTATGCGTCAAAGCACCTGGTTGAATAACCATAAGAGTTTTGATAACACTTTGACCGATTAATGTAAATCCTTCAACATTATCGCCTGTATCTAGGACTACATTTCCTAAAAAATGTATAGTATCAAATCCTCTTACATGAGCAATTTCGACTGCTAACGCTACTGTTTTTACGGGTCTTTCTCTGTTTCCATTTGGTTCAGCTTGAGAACCTTTATCATCATAACCGTTGATTATATCTACCCAAACTCCACCTAAGAAAGAAGAGAATACAATACTTTCTGAGTTCAACTGAATAGTCTCTGATTCTGATGGTTTAATGAATATAGTTTTACCTACTGTAATGTATTGAACATCATAAAGTATTGGGTCAACATCGGCATTATCTGTAATCATATCACCTAATTGATTTACTTGTAAGGATTCATTAAAAGGGATAATTTTTGTTCCCTCTAATAACATAACATATCTTGGAGTAAATGCACCACCACCTTTTGATACGTTACCTTCTGCTAAAAGAAATGGTTCCCATTTCCTTAAAGATTCGTCTGTTCTTCTTAAATTTCTATATTCGTGGTAAATATCTTCAATGGGGTAAAAATCCGATACTCCCTCTTTAAGGTAGATTCTTCTAGTTAATCCATCAATGTAGTCTATTTTTTTTTCAAGTACGCTCATCGATTCTCCTTAATTATATTGGAGAGTGCTTCGAAAAGCACTCTGAATAAAATCTGTAAGATTTGAAATCTTAGACGTTGTTCTCGACGCCTGGTGCACAACTAAATGCAACCGTAGTGTTTTTAATAATAGTGTATAGTGTTTTTTGCTGAGTAGCACCACCATCACCTTCACATAAGAAAACACAATCTTTATCTGAATCTGCTGAACCACCTACTGTATCACCTGTGTAGTCAAACGAGAATATAATTTTGTTAGAACCGTCTGCTGTAGAGGCTAATCCTTTAACTTCTGATGCACTTTTATCTTCAACTGTAATTGCACTATCTGAATTATAATTAGTAGCAAAGTATGAGTGATACCAAGCGTTTGCATCTGCTTTTGCTGTTGCTCCAACTGCTGCTTCTACTGAAACTGAGAATGAGTAAGCTTTAATAATACCATCATCGGCTGTCATAACAACTCTTTGTTGGTCAGATGTAGGTACATGATTTAAATAAAGTCCTTCTGTATCTGGGTCTACACCTGATTTTGTAACTACTTGTCCTGAAGCATTATAAGAGTACCACGTTTCAATATCTTTACCAAAGTGCCCTGTTTCACCACCTAGTCCATCTGCTTCCATTGCTTCTTCTGTAGCAAACGCATCTAGCCATGCTACTTGTTGGTCTAGTGTTGCACTATCATCACTAATCAATTCCCATGTAAATAATCTTGTACCTGTTTGGTCCGAGAATTCTGTTTTAGCTGATGGAGAACCTATATAGTTCAATTCCATATTAGCCCAAACACCTGTTGGCGTACCCATTACATCTGCATAAGGGTGAGATGTTGTATTTGTAGTTAAGTGAACTGATTCATTAACGGCAAAACCTGTTGAGTACCCACCTAGTTCTGCAATTCCTAAGTCATTCGTGGTATCTTTTCTATCGTAGTTATTTCCATAAGTTCTAATAGAAACTGCTTCGTATGTAGTAAGGTCAATGTCAGGTGTTCCGTTTGCATCTGTATCTTGATAAACTAGAATAGCTTCATCAATTTGTCCTACTTTAGCAAAGTTTGTTGCTGTACCTTGAATTGTTTGTTGGTAATAAGGCTGAGACCCTGCTTCAATATTAGATAGTCCTTTATTTCCAAAGAATTTTTTAATTGGAACACCATCTGCATCTAGTTCAACCCAACCTGAACCCCTAATGATTGCTCTATCTTCGACTGCTGAAGGAATCTTAGCATTCACAAAGTTATACGCCCCACCAAACTTAAAGGTACCTGATGTCCATCTGTCATACTTTCTTAAATCTTCATCTGCTGAACGCTCTTGGTTTTCAAAAGCATAAATTGCCTCAAATTTAATTCCGTCTGTGATTAATAATGGGTTAGCATCTGTTGCTCCTCCTCCTACACTTGTCAAGTCTAAAGTTGGTAATTCATCTGCTGAAATAAATTCTATTTTTCCATTTGTTTTATCAAAGAAAATGTTTCCGTCTGGTGTCCCTGCTCTGCCTGCTGTGCTTTGTACTAATGTTGTATCGTAATTCGATAAGTCTATAATTGCCATATTGTTCTCCTATTATTTTGATGTAAGTTTATCTAAAACATCTGCTAATCTTTCATTTTCTTCAGCTAAGTTACTCACTGCTTGTTTAAGATTTTTGATTTGTTCCGTTAAAACTTCATTTTGCTTTCCTTTTTGGAATTTAATCCCTGCATTGAAAGCTATTAATTCATATTTTTTAGCAAAATTCATCACTAAAAATACTTCTTTTTCTGAGAATCTTCTAGGTAATATATACAGACTTTCTTCTGTTATATTCTTTTTGACTTCCCACTCTGTTTTATTTATGCCGTTAGTGCCTTGAGTTATATGAGCTGACTGTAAATCTATTAATTCGTATAACTTCATTTTTTCTATTGGTTTATCCATGTACCTTCCTTTTCTATTTTGATTAAGTGATTTAATTATAGTTATTTAATTAGATAGTTAATTAAGATTTAATTATTTATATCTGGTTTAAGATTTATCGTTACGGATTGATTATTCGCTGATAAATTATAATAAGTTATACTTTCTTCATAATCATTATCATGTGGTAAAATTTGGACTGCTATAGCATCAGCACTAGAATATGTATATGTATAAGTATAGTTATCAGCTGTAGTTACCTCTAATCCTTGTAATTCTGATGCACCTGCTAACGAGCCCTTAGCTGTTACAGAATATATTCTATACTCGTAATCTGTTATAGTAGGACTGACTGTAAATTTGAAATCTACTTGCCCTGCTACAACATTAACTGTAGCTCCTGCACTTCTGATACTAGGAAGAGTAGCTCCTGTGGCAACGTTGATAGTGATTTCACCTGCACCAACATTCACATATATATCTTCATTACCTGTTGATGTAGGAGTTACAGGACTACCAGTTGAGCCCGTATCAAAATCTGTTGTTATACAATCCCAAGTCATAGAACCTGAACCTATAGAGGTTAGTTCAACTCCGTGATTTGAACCTGAGCTATTAAATTTATTTGATGATATATAAGATAATTCAGAAACAGAACAACTATTTACACTAGAAACACCATTAATAATATTACTGTTATTAAAATCTGCCGTGCTTCCTACCGTTAAAGTTGCAGAACCATCAAAAGTGCAAGATGAATATGTTTCTGCTCCTAATGTTCTTACATCATAAAGAGAAATGACTGTACCTGAAAAGGTGTCACCACTTGAAGCAGATAATGTACTAAGATATTTTAGGTACCCACCGTTCTTCTCATAATTTGACCCTGATGATGTATCAATAGCTAATTTATTTGCACTATTTCCTGCCATACCAATATTATCATCTATCAATGATACTGTGTTACCGCCTGTGTCTGTGGTTGTGATGACGTTTGCTGTGGTAGAATAAGAAGTAGTCCAATCAGTACCGTTATAAAATTCACATTTTTCGTACTCAACGTTTGACCCATCTGCTGAAACAACTGTATTTGCTGTGTCTGAATGAATCGTCAATGAGCCAAGTGAAAAATAAGTTTGTCCTCTACTCTGAAACATTCCTGCTGCTCTGTTTGCATAATCCTCTGCCCAAAGTACAATATCGTCATAGAATGTAGTAGATGTTCCTTCAACTCTTAATCCTTTAGCACTTATAATTTGAGAAATATAGAATGATTCAGCACGAACTGAAGTATCTGTATCCATCCATACTCCAATCGTATCTACTGCACTAATGTCAGCTCCTCCATCAATCGTAGGTGTTACAGTAGGGTCTATTGCAAACACTCTCCATCTTCCATCCCATCCGTTTGAGTCAGCTTTACTTGCTACTGTATATTCATTTAATGAACCTGTACCATCTCCTAATACAATATTATAAGGGTTAGTTGCCATATCATCCAAAGGTGTAGGTGATAACATCATTACCCATATATATATCATTTCACCTTCTTGAGCACCACCACCACTATAATCTAATGCTGTAATTCCATCTATATATGTATATCCGCTCTTTGAAGCATATTTAGAACCTATAGAGGCTACACCATATTTTGAAGCATCTGGACTTAGTGAATATGAACCACCACCGAGTTCTTTCCAGTCACCTGTACCTGAGCCACCTGTGTCATTTGTAGTGGAGTCTGCATTTGCTACAACACCATAGCCATCATATGTAATAGTTAATGCCATATTCAATTCCTTTCTATATATTTAATTATACCACCCGAAGGTGGCATTATAAATATATCTTATATTGAGGTATAAGATATTCTAATC
>JAGGWC010000086.1 GCA_021157645.1 Candidatus Cloacimonadota bacterium
ATTTTTACATATTTTTCGTAACGTTCTTTTGCATATTTTTCGAATCCACTACGGAAACCTTCTACTTTATCAGGGAATGTTCTTTCCAGAGATGCATAACGTCTTTCACCTTCAAGAAAATCTCTAATCGGCAGTTTAGGTTTTCTGGAATCCAATACGAATGGATTCTTTCCTTCTTTTTTCAAATCAGGATTGAATCTATAAAGAAGCCAGTAGCCAGTATCAACAGCTTTTTTTTCCTCTAACATTGTTTGTGACATTGGGAATCCGTGATTGATACAAGGAGCATAAGCCAATATTATTGATGGTCCATTATAAGCCTCAGCTTCACGAATTGCTTTAAGTGCTTGATTCTTATTTGCACCTAACGCTATCGAAGCAACATAAACATATCCATAACTCATCAGCATCAAACCAAGATCTTTTTTAACTGTCTCCTTTCCTGCCTCTGCAAATTTTGCTACAGCACCAAGTGGAGTAGCTTTGGAAGCTTGACCTCCAGTATTAGAATAAACTTCTGTATCAACAACTAGGATATTTACATTTCTTCCAGAAGCCATTACATGATCTACACCACCATAACCAATATCATAAGCCCAGCCATCACCACCAAAAGACCAAACAGATTTATCAACAAAGTAATTTTTAAGTTCAACAATCTTTCTGATGATTCCTTCATTTTCTCCTGATACTTTTTTCAAAACTTCAGGAAGGATATTCTGAATTCGAGTTGAATTCTCAATTGCAGCATTATCTTTTTCGTTCCATAATTCAAGTGATTTTCTCAACACAATTTCGAGTTTACTATCTGTCCCATTGGTAAGAAGTTTCTCTACATTAAAACGAAGTTGTTTTCTATTAGAATCTACCGCCAGTCTCATTCCAAAGCCATATTCGGCATTATCTTCAAAAAGACTGTTCGCCCAAGCTGGCCCATGACCGTCTTTGTTTTTGCAATATGGGATAGTTGGGAAAGTTCCACCCCAAATGGATGAACAACCAGTTGCGTTGGCAATGATCATTCTATTTCCAACAAGCTGTGTAATGAGTTTAACATACGGGGTTTCACCACAACCTGCACAAGCACCGGAGAATTCCAAAAGAGGCTGTTTGAATTGACTTCCTTTTACTGTTGTCTCCAAATTTGAACCCATCACATCGTTTGGAAGTGATTCAAAGAAATCTACGTTTTCTTTTTCACCAAGAGCACGTTCTTCTTCGATCGGTCTCATTTCCAGAGCTTGTTTTGGACATTCATTCACACATACGACACATCCCTGACAATCCTCGATATAAACCTGAATCTTAAATTGATATTCTTCTTTATCTTTCCCCATTGCGGTAAGAGTATTAAAACTTTCAGGTGCTCCTTTCATATCTTCATTCTTGATAAGTTTAGGTCGGATTGCGGCATGTGGGCAGACAATAGAACACTGATTACACTGAATACAAAGGTCTGCATCCCAATGTGGAACGAACGGAGAAACACCACGTTTTTCAAGTTTTGTAGTACCGGAAGGAACAAAACCATCTAACGGCATATCAGAAACAGGAATACTGTCTCCCTTCTCTCTCATTATTTTTTCGATAACATTCTTTGTGAAGTCATCTGCGTCATCAGGTACTAGTTTTTTCATTTTTGTATGATTTATTGGAATTGCATCGGGAACGGGAATTTCTATCAATGCCTCGTTTGTTTTATCAACAGCTGCCCAATTCATTTCAACTACATTTTTCCCTTTCTTAATGAATGTTTTCTCAATAGCTTTCTTGATCATTTTGATAGCTTCTTCTCTGTCCAACACACCAGAGATAAGGAAAAAAGCAGTCTGCATAACAGTATTAATTCTACCACCAAGACCAACATCGTTAGCTATTTTCAAAGCATTTATATTATAAAGTTTTATATTCTTTTCAATTATCGTTTTTTGCATACCTTCTGTCAGGTTCTCAAAAACTTCTTCAGTATTCCAATGTGAATTAAGCAGGAACACTCCACCATCCTCAATACCTTCAAGAATATCGTAACGTCCGATGAATGCGGGATTGTGCAATCCTATGAAATTCGCATGTTCAATCAGATATTCAGATTGAATCGGGCTTTTTCCAAAACGAAGATGTGAACGAGTAATTCCACCTGATTTTTTAGAATCGTATTGGAAATAACCTTGAGCATACATATCAGTATTATCACCAATTATCTTGATTGAATTTTTATTTGCTCCCACTGTTCCATCTGATCCCAATCCCCAAAATTTACAACTAATTCCACCTTCTGGCATTGTGTTGAGTTGTGGTCCAATTTTAAGTGATTTATGAGTTACATCATCATTAATACCAACAGTGAAACCATGTGTTGCTTCTCCATCGAGATGATCGTAAACGGCTTTAACCATTGAAGGTGTAAACTCTTTTGAAGAGAGACCATAACGTCCACCAAGAATTGTGATATCCTTTTTATCTTTAAGTGCTGCAACAGTATCTAAATATAGTGGATCACCAATTGCACCAGGTTCTTTTGTTCTATCCAAAACCGCTATTTTCTTAACAGTATCAGGTATGGCATCAATAAAAGCTTTAACAGAGAAGGGGCGGTAAAGACGAACTTTAATAAGCCCGAGTTTTTCACCTTTGGCATTAAGATAATTAATTGTTTCTTCAATTGTTTCTACACCGCTGCCCATAGCAATAATTATCTTTTTTGCATCTGGAGCACCAACATAATCAAAGAGATGATACTGTCTTCCAATAACTTTCGCTAATTTATCCATGTATTCTTGCACTATCTCAGGAGCTACATCATAATATTTATTAGAAGTTTCACGACATTGAAAAAACACATCCGGATTTTGAGCACCAACTTTTACCATTGGTCTTTCAGGATTCATGGATCTACTTCTGAATTTTTCAACATATTCCATATCTATCATTTCACGCATTGTATCATAATCTATAATTTCGATCTTTTGGATCTCGTGAGAATTCCTGAATCCATCAAAGAAATTCAGGAAAGGAATACTGGCTTTCAAGGTAGAAAGATGTGAAACAATTCCCAGATCCATGATCTCTTGAATTGAACTGGTAGCCATTAAAGCAAAACCGGTATTTCTGGCAGACATTACATCTGAATGATCTCCAAATATCGAAAGTGAATGAGTAGCAAGTGTTCTTGCTGTAACGTGAAAAACCGTGGGTAACATTTCACCAGCAATTTTATGCATATTCGGGAGCATGAGCATTAAACCTTGTGAAGCAGTAAATGTGGTTGTGAATGCACCAGCAGAAAGTGCACCATGAACAGCTCCAGCTGCACCAGCTTCAGATTGCATTTCAATTACATCAACAGTTTGACCAAATACATTTTTCCGTTCATTCGATGCCCAGGCATCTGCATATTCACCCATTGTAGATGACGGTGTGATCGGGTAAATTGCGGCAACTTCACTAAAAGCATAAGCTACATGTGCTGCGGCAAAATTACCATCTAAAGTTACTTTTTTAAATTTTTTCATTTTAGCTCCTCTATTCATTATATTTTCAATTACTTTATATATTTTTTACAGAAAATTTATATGCCATTTATGAGTCAATATATTATATGTTTTCCACATTGTTAATCATTATTTTCAGGTTGAATGTACTGTTCTTCAATTTCCAAAACAGGTTTGAAATATCTAAATTGGTCTTTAATAGTATTACTTTCACAGATTATCTTTTTAATACGTTCAATTTCTTTTTGTATTTGGAATCTTCCTACTTCATCACTAATAATAAAAAGCTCATCTAACATAAACCAACTTATAAGGTATTGTTCTTGATGTTCATAGATATCAGCTAATCCTGCAAGAATCTCCTTACGGTTTATATTTTCGGGGAAATCTAAATAAAGTCTGATAAGCGATGCCTTTGCGTCTTCATAATATTCGAGCGAAATATTAGCAATATAATCTAAGAAAAGCAATTTCTCAATATGTAAAGAATCATCAAGGGCAATAAGAGGTTTAAGAATATTCAAAGCTTTCTTATATTCCTTTTGGAATATGTTATTTGTGATTATTTTCATTTGTAAATTGCAACTTTCAGATCCATCATTTTCCAGAAGAATGGTTCTATAAACATCATTTGCTTCACCATAAAGTTGATTGTTTTCATATAATCGTGCAAGTATATTAAGAAAACCAATATGTTTTTGAGTATTCTGCGCACCGGCGACAGCAGCAGATACAATATCAAATGATGATAAGGGGGAAACATGAAAAATTGCATTTTCAAAAATTGCTAAACGCTCATCAATTATTTGTTCTTCAGTAGAATATAAAATTGCTTTGGCAAAAAATTCTGATGCCTGCAGCCAGTCTTCCTTTTCTTTATATATATAAGCTTTAAAATAATAAAGAGAGTCCTTTCCTGTTGCCTCTTCAAGTGTTTTATCAATATATTCAAGTGCATTGTCATATTCTATTTTATCTATATAAAATTTTATCAGGTTTATGTTATATTTTAAATCATTAATATTAGATTCATTTTCACTCTGCGCATATAAATTAATATAGAGGGAAATAACAATTAATATTAAAGTAATTGCTTTCATTTTAGTTTATTTAAACTCCTTAAATAAATGTGATTAGCAAATTTATTAATGATCTTAGTGTCAAGATGTAATTCATTTTACAATATTCTCTTTTGCAAATATTGCAGCACCAAGTGCACCAGTAATAAACGAATTTTCGGGCACAATTACTTCTGCTCCAACAACCTCGGAAATTGCTATCTGCATCCCAGTATTTTTTGCTACACCACCCGTAAAAACAATTGGTTTTTGCCAATGAAGTTGAGAAACAAGATTTTTGGTTCTTTTTGCAATAGATCGGTGTACAGCATTGATAATATTTGGCTTTTTATAACCTTCAGCAATAAGACCTATTATTTCTGATTCAGCAAAAACTACACAGGTGCTATTTATATCTAATTTTTTAGTTGATAATTGTGATATATCACCTAATTTATCAATTGTTGTTTCAAGCGTTGTGGCAGTTACTTCTAAAAATTTACCCGTTCCAGCAGCACACCTATCATTCATCACAAAATCTTTTACATGACCTTTTTCATCGATTATGATAATTTTAGAATCCTGCCCTCCGATGTCAATTATTGTCCTGGCATCAGAGAAAAAGTAATTGACGCCTCTGGCATGACAGCTAATCTCAGAAATACGTTTATCGGAAAATGGAACAATATTCCTGCCATAGCCCGTAGAGTATATATTTGTGATATCAGATATGGAAAGAGAAGTTTCCCCCAGTGCATTATTTAATAAAGTTTCCGCTACTTTTTTTGGATTTACTCCTGTATCTGTCACGTTTGAATAAATTATTTTATTATCATCCAAAACAACGATCTTTGACATTCTCGAACCAAGATCGATTCCAATTGTTATCATTTTGTTTCCTTTCTTTAATAAATTTTTATACTATAAACAATTTTCTGTCATAATTGATTTTCATTTATATAATCTCTCTTGATCTTCCCTTCCAAATGGGAATTATGGGGAATAGAAAATCAAATATTTAGATTCAAACTTTTAATTAACATTCGATTTAATTATTCATTAAATCATGATGTGAATGAACTGATCTTCTTCTTTGAAATATTCAGATGCAAGATCATGCAACATTTTTACATTTACCTTATCCAAACGTTCATCTCTTTTCAAATAATAAGAGTATCCCAAACCTAAGGATTCCAAAACAGAAAGTGTTTGCGCCAGATTCAGCACACTCTCTTGTTCCATAACTCTTTGACCTCTGATGAAATTTTTTGTAGTTTTAAGCTCCTTTGGTGTTATACCATTAGTTGTTATATTTTTTAAAACATCTCGTATGACTTTGACTGCTTCATCTTTATCCGCTTTATCAACTACCGCTGAAGCTACCCAGAATCCAATAGTTCTCACTGAGCTAAAACCGAAATCAACACTATAGGCGAGTCCTCGTTTCTCACGGAGTTCTGTAAAAAGGATCGAATCATTTTCACCACCAATGATCTGTGAGAGGACATGAAATGCTGTGTTCTTAATTTTATCATTTGAATTGCAGGCAAATCCACCAATATTGATAATTGCTTGATCTTTCCCTTTTTTGGTTAATTTATATTTTACTTTGGAGGAATTAATTATTGCTTTCTGTATGGATCTGGAATAATTATTTTTCTTAAAGACAAAGTTTGTTTCACATGTTCTTAACGCTTCATCAAAATTAAAATCACCAACAATAACAAGTGACATATTTTCCGGCTGGTAATGCATACCATACCATTCTTTTACCTGCTTTAAAGTTATATTTTGAATTGATGTTTTTGAACCGGAACGACTATTAAGATTACTCTTTTTCCCAAAGATCAGTTCCTTAAATAAAAGTGAAGAACTATGTTGTGGATAATCTTTTATTCTATCTAAATTACTTTTTATGGTTGCTCTAATATTGTTGAAATGTTCCATTGGAAATGTAGGATGGAGTACAACATCAGAAAGTAACTCCAAACTGGCAGGAAGCATTTCTTTAAAACACTTTACATTAATATTAGTTGTCTCATTTTGTGAATTAATACCAAAATTGATACCATTTGAGATACAGTGATTTAGAAACTGCTGGTAATTACGTTTATTGTTACCGTAAAGTAACAAAGCAGATGTAAGATAATTTATTCCAAAATTTTTCTTAGTCTCATTCAATTGGGAAACTTCGTACGAGAGTGAAATTCCAACGGTAGGTTTTCCGGTTACCTTTTTCAACAGAATCTTAATTCCATTATCTAAACGAGTCTCAAAAAATGTTTTCTCGATAATTTTATTAGATTTATATTTTTTTTTAAGCAATTTATCAAGTATATCCTCATTTACTCTACCTTTACCGGTGCAATAAATATAAAGGTGTTCTTTACTAAAATATTTTCTTATTATTTTTTTTATATCATTACTTATAATATTTCTGATCATTTCAGGATATTCAAAGAATTTTTTATAATTAGAAAGAATCTCTTCGTTTCCCAAACTAGATGCGAGTGATTCCATATATTCAAATGTATAGCGATAAAAATAGGACAATTCTTTTTTATTATCTTCTAATTCTATATCACTCAATCCATGCAGAAAAAACTGTTCAAGTTCTTCCAAAAATATTTTACTTATCTCCGTCAAATCGGCTTTCTGTTTAGGCATAATTACTATTACAGATGCGCCATCATTTATACCGCTGAGAGAATGCACGTGCACGTTATCAATGAGTTTTTCCTGTGTAAATAATCTTTTATATAATCTTGAATTCTTACCTATTGCAAATGCTTTGGTAGCGAGTGAAAGTGCATAAGAATCAGGATCGGTCTCTGCAAGATCAGGAATAACAAAAGCAAGAATATTGCTCGATATATCTTTTGGTATATATTTTATTTTATGCTTTGTTGGAAAGTGATTGCTCACCCTGACTCGATCTTTCAAATTTGAAGGTTTCCACTTCCCAAAATACTTTTCAATCACGTTATCAAATTCATTTCCATTAATGTCACCCGATGCCACTAAGAAACAGTTATTTGGAACATAATATTTTTTATAAAAATTGCGAAGTGAATCGGGATCTGCTTTTTTTAAGGAGTGCAAATTTCCAATAATTGGTTTTTTGTACGGATTTTTTGTAAAATAGTCAGCTGCAATATCTTCTATAAAAGAATCTTCAGGTTCATTCTTAAATTGTTTTAGTTCCTCAATAACTACCTTTTTCTCTGAAACAAAATCTTCATTAGAAAAATTTGCATTAATTGCAAGTTCGGATAGTATTTCAATTCCCTCTTCTATAAATTTAGAGGGAAGGGAGATATAAAAACAGGTAGAATCAAACTCTGTATACGCATTCAAAGATCCACCAAGATTTGTAACCTTATTCATTATTGCATTTTCAGCAAATGATTTTGTAGACTTAAATACAAGATGTTCTGTAAGGTGAGAAAATCCTGTTTCTGCTCTATCTTCCCATGCTGAGCCAATTCGAATGTAAAGTTGAATACAAACCAGTGGATTTGAATTATCTCTGGCTGTGATAATTTTAAACTTATTTTTTAAGATCTTCGATGTTACTTTCATTTATTTCCTTTTTTTTCACCGCTAAGAACGCAAAGACGCTAAGAATACAAACCAATCAAGACTTGCCCATGTCTAAGATCATGTGCTAAATTGGAGAAAAACATTTCGTTTTTCGTCTTAGTGCTTCTTCGTGAACTTTGCGGCTGATTTTTTTCTTTTATCTATTTCCACGCAAGCATAGGCATTGTGATTGTGAATTGATTCATAATTCTCTGATTGTACTTTGAACCAGTCGATTCGTTCTTCTTTTTGCAATTTTAATGTAACTTCTCTTACAATATCTTCAACAAATCTTGGGTTATCATAAGCTTTCTCGGTAACATATTTTTCATCAACTCTTTTAAGAAGTGAATATATTTCGCAACTAGCACAGCTTTCAATAAGTTCAATTATCTCTTCTAACCAAATAAATTCATTATAACTGATCATTACATTAACAATTGATCTCTGACTATGGGCACCATTTTCGCTTATCTCTTTTGAACACGGGCACAGAGTAGTGATTGGTACCTTAACTCCAAGTTGCATTTTAAATCCTTCATTTAATGAAGCTTGGAAAGAACAATCATAAGAAAGCAATGAGTTTGTTTTAGAAACGGGAGCTGTCTTCTTCATAAAATATGGAAATCTGATGTTCACATAAGCATAATCAGCATTGAGTGCTTTTTTTATCTCAGCAAGAAATTCAGGTAATCTCTGAATAAAGTTATCTTTGTGAAAATGGTTTAGAATCTCAATAAATCTGCTCATGTGCGTTCCACGATGGTGATGAGGTAATTCTACAAATATATCAAGATCAGCAACTGTAGTTTGCAGTTTATTCTCACGGTCATCAACAATTATTGGATATTTTACATTCTTTACACCAACTTTGTTTATTGTTACTTTCCTTTTATCTTCCAAACTTTGTATATCAATTTTATCTTTCATAATATTTCCTTCTGCCACAGATTTACACTGACAAAGTACTTATTTAAAATCTATTTTCCCTATTAATCTCTATTTAAATAATTATTATCCATTATTTATATTCCGTCCCCCTCCATAAGGAGGAATTAAAGGGGGTTTGCTCAAGCTAATAAGCAGAATCAGAGTAAAGTAAACCCCTCTCAGGCTACCGCCGGTTCTCCTCTTACAAAGGGGAGCTAATATTTCTTAATGATATTTCTTAAAACCTTTGGTCTCTAATTTTTCAATTTTATCATCTTTAATAAAATAAACAACTGCTTCAAGTTCATCAGTTTCTTCAGCAAGTTCTATTGCTTGTTCTGGTTCTAACAAAAAAAGAGCAGTTGAATATGCGTCTGCAATTAAAGCTGTTTCAGAAATAACTGTAACAGAAATAGCATTTTGGGAAGGATAACCTGTAAGCGGATTAATAATATGATGATAACGTTTACCATCTTTCATAAAATATCTTTCATAATCGCCTGATGTAACAACAGACCTGTTCCCCACATTAATAACATCTATTATCTCATTTGATTTGCTTCTGGGATGATGAATTCCAATTTTATAGGGCTTTTTTCTGCCGAAAATACGCATATCTCCCCCGGCATTAACAAATCCAGAAATCACATTCTGCTGCTTTAGATACTCAACTACTTTATCAATAATTAAGCCTTTTGCCAAGCTTCCCAAATTGATCTTCATTCCATCCGGTTTATACAAATAATTATTTTGGATCTTTAACTTCTCAAAATCAGTAACTTGAATTGCTTTCTCAATTTCTTCTTTTGCAGGAATGACCTCGTTATCAAAATCCCATATCTCTGATAAAGCTCCAATTGTAATATCATAATGCGAATTTGTCTTTTGAAAGAGCTCTTTTGAAATGGATAGAATTTTAGCAAGATCTTCATCTATAAATAAACTATCTGTCACAGAATTATTAAAATTCCAAATTTGGTTTCCATTTTTATAGAATGAAAATTTATTTTCATAATCTTCTATTAATTTAAGTGCATTATCCAAGATATCATTTGTCTCTTTATGTTTTGTTTCAATTTTTATATCAACTAATGTATCCATTACAAAAGCCGATCTTTGCGATAAATATGTTCGTGATGAATACCGGTATGCTGCAAAAGCAAAAACCATTATAAACAAAATTATATTAATTATATCTTTTCTTTTCATAATATTTGTCACAAAAATTAGGGCAGTTAATTTGTCAATTGTTATGGTTTTAAGTTATTTATATGTTAGGCGAACAGATTTTCTTTTTGACAAGATCAACAGGATAGACAGGATAAATAAAAAAAAAGATAACTTAATAGCCTACATCCTTTTTCTCGTTCGCAAGTGTTTACTCTGGCATTTGACGGATTGTTTTAGGAACACAATAACATTTATCGATCAATTCAGGGAATTGACCCTTAGATTATGATACCCTTAACATTGCTTATCGGTCAATTCAGGGAATTGACCCTACTTTGTCATCCTCTCCGTTAACTTAGAGAGGATTTATCCGAATGAACTTATTTCTACCAACATAGAATATATTATTAAATTTACTTATTTTATTTTCTAAAACAGCTAAGTTG
>JAGGWC010000019.1 GCA_021157645.1 Candidatus Cloacimonadota bacterium
AGAATATCTCTGATGCACGGGTTGGTGATACAATAACGACTGCTGAGAATGGCTGTACCGAAATTTTACCAGGATTTGAAGAGCCAAAGCCCATGGTTTATAGTGGAGTTTTTCCACTCGATAAAGACGATCATGTAAACCTGAGAGATGCTCTTGGAAAATTAAGTTTAAATGATGCATCACTTACTTATGAACCGGAAAGTTCACTCGCTTTGGGTTTTGGTTTCCGCTGTGGTTTCTTAGGAATGTTGCATCTGGAAATTGTAAAAGAAAGATTATCTCGTGAATATAATGTTTTGATAATTACAACAACTCCTAGCGTGAAATTCTTGATAAATATGGAAAACGGTTCACAAAAAATTATCTATAATCCGGTTGATATGCCCGATCCTGCCGGGATTACAAATATTGAAGAACCAATTATGGACATAGAAGTTATTGTTCCAAGTGAATATGTTGGAAATATTATGAACTTAGTTCAGGAACGACGTGGCATTCAAAAAGATATGCAGTATATTGATGAGAAAAGGATGTCGATCCATTATGAAATGCCGCTAATCGAGATCATATTTGATTTCTATGACAGGCTAAAATCTTTAAGTCGCGGTTATGCATCATTAGATTATTCATTTAAGGAATTCAGGGTAGCAGATGTTGTGAAAGTAGATATGATGATCAATGGTGAACGTGTTGATGCGATGTCATTTATATGCCATGCCGATAAAGCTTATAACTGGGGAAAAAGTATTACTCAGAAACTTAAAGAGGTTATTCCTAAGCAACAATTTAAAGTTGCATTGCAGGCAAGTATTGGAGCAAAAATAATTGCCAGGAGTACGATCAATGCCTTACGTAAAAATGTGACTGCAAAATGTTATGGTGGCGATATTACTAGGAAAAAGAAATTACTTGAGAAGCAAAAAGAAGGAAAGAAGCGCATGAAAGAGATTGGCTCTGTACAAGTTCCGCAAGAAGCTTTTCTGGAAGTCCTCAAAGCTGATAGAGGATAAAATAAACCACGGATGAACACAGATAAATGCGGATAAAAAAAACTGTCATCCTGCTTGCCAAGTCGTAGCTTTGCGAAGACTGGAGCGAAGTCGAAGGAGAATGATCTCATTGGTTATAATTAGAAAGATTAAACCGCTAAGATCGCGAAGAACGCAAAGAAAGTTGTAAGAAAAATATTTTATTGTCATTCCCGAGCAATTGGGAATCTAATCCCAAGAGTTCAAATAGCTTTTGAGAAAAAAAGGAGCATTTTATGAAAATTAAAACAATTATTATCTTATTATTATTACTGGTATTTATAATAATTCTATTTCAAAATTTGGAAGTAGTCCCAATTCAATTACTTTTCTGGAAGTTCGGAACGGTTCCACTTATCATTCTATCCCCATTAACTTTACTTCTTGGTGTTTTTATCGGCTTCCTGCTTTCAGGTACAAGAAAGAAAAAGAAACAACAACCGAAGGATGATAGAGCAGAATAGTAAAATTATTTTAGAAACGGTCTATCTACAAAGCTCCTTTAATCGCCTTAATAATTTTTTCACTTTCAGGTTTATCTTTTGAACCAAAACGATTGATGATTTTCCCTTCTTTTGAGATTAAAAACTTATTGAAATTCCAACTGATTTTCCCACTAAATTCGGGATTTGTCTCTTTGGATGTGAGATATTTATAAAGTGGATGCATATCTTTTCCTTTAACTGAGATCTTGCTAAACATGGGGAAAGTAACTCCATAATTAATGTGGCAGAAAGTAGCTATTTCCTTATCACTGCCTGGTTCTTGTTTTAAAAAATTGTTAGCTGGAAATCCCAAGATTACAAATCCGCTATCTTTATAGGTCTCATATAGTTTTCCCAATCCTTCATATTGATAAGTAAAACCACATTTACTCGCAGTGTTCACGATCAACAGCACTTTCCCTGTATATTCACTGAGTTGAAGAGTGTCACCCTGTATATTTACCATTTTAAAATCATAAATGCTGTTCATATTTTGCTCCTCTGCTTGAATTGCTGTTATTATAATTAGCAAAATCGTTATCAATATTATTTTTTTCATTTTACCTCTGACCATATTTATTCAAATAGAAATCACGCATAAAATCAATGTCTGGTTGAGAGAGTTCAACAGCTCCTCCCAGAGAATTAGCATAAATTACGGCTTGAGCTGATTTCTCTACAATTTGAGCTATTTTATAAGATTCATCTAAACTATTTGCAACTGCAAGTAATCCATGATTTGCCATTATGCATGCACTTTTATCACCAAGTGCAGTAACTGCAGATCGGGCTAATTCTTCAGAGCCGGGAAGAAAATACTCTGCAACTTCAACTTCACCACCTACAATTTGGATCATATCCTCACAAACGGCAGGGATTGGTTTTCTGGCAATTGCAAAAGCAGTGCAGCAAACGCTATGAGTATGAACAATGGCATTTATTTCTGGTTTTGCTTTGTATATTTCAGTATGTAGGGGAAGCTCGATTGATGGTTTCTTGTTACCTTCAATAATGTTTCCAGCAAGATCAATAATAACGATATCTTCGGCAGTTATGATTTCATAAGCTATTCCCGAAGGAGTTATCGCAAATTTGTTTTCATCAATTCTTGCAGAAATATTTCCCCAAGTTCCCAGGTTAAATCCGGAAGCTGCGATCTCCTTCCCAAAATTGGCAATTTCGTTTCTAATTTTTTCAAATAACATAAATTCCTCTATTTCAGTTTTATAATATTTTCTTTAAATGGTTTACTGATTATTCCCTTTTCTGTAATAATTGCTGTAATATTTTCGTTTGGTGTTACATCAAAAGCAGGATTGTACACTTCAATATTATCAGGTGCAATCTGAACACCTCTAATATGCGTTATTTCTTTTGATGAACGCTCTTCGATCTCTATTTCATCACCTGTTTCAATTTCAAAATCTATTGTTGTAGTTGGTGCAACTACATAAAATGGGACATTATAAGTTTTGGCGATGACAGAAAGCATAAAAGTACCGATCTTATTTGCACTATCACCATTTACAGCAATTCTGTCAGCACCAACCAGAATCAGATCAATTTTGCCATCACGGATCAAGGTGGCTGCTGCATTATCGGCAATAAGTTTTGCTGGAATTCCTTCTTGAACCAATTCCCATGCAGTGAGTCTGGCTCCCTGCAACCGAGGTCTGGTTTCATCCGCATAAACAAATATATCTTTTCCATCTTCAAATGCTGCACGCACAACTCCCAAAGCTGTTCCATATTCCACAGTGGCAAGTGCTCCGGTATTACAATGAGTGAGAATGGTAGCTTTTTGAGGAATAAGTGAATTACCATACTGTCCCATTTTCTTATTAGTTTTCACATCTTCATCAGCAATATTATCAGCTTCTGTTTTTAATTTTTGCAAAATCTCTTTTGGAGTATCATTATTAACTAATAATGTTCTCATTCGCTTTATTGCCCACATTAGGTTAACCGCAGTCGGGCGAGAATTATTAATAATATCACAAGCCTTATTCATCTGCACTAAGAATTGTTTTTTCGGAAGTTCAATAAATTCGAGAGCAGCAAGAACAACTCCATAAGCCGCCGTTACACCGATTGCCGGAGCTCCTCTAACTACCATATCGGCAATTGCGAATTCAACATCTTTATAATTCTCACAAATAAATTTTTCATATTTCTGTGGTAAAACTCTCTGATCGATTAGAAATAATTTATTGTTTTTGAATTCTAATGAACGGATCGGATATTTCATACTATAATTTTTAACTCCTATTATTATCAAAAAGTAGTAGATAAAACCGTGAATTAAATGTCAAATAATTATTTGCAAAAATACACTCTAATATAGGTTTTTTATAAACATTATATGATTAGAAACAAGAAACTTGACAGTAAGTCAATTGAAATATTTTTAGAGTCAAAAAAATAGAATGATATTACTTAACTAAAGATGTAATAGTCATTTATAAAAAATGGAGGTTTATTAATGGTACCAGGAATTTGGTATGTTGCACCAATAGGAGCGATTACTGCCCTGATATTTGCATTTATCCTGTTTATCGGAGTGAAGAAGGAAGATCCCGGTAATGCGCAAATGCAGAAAATTGCCGGGCATGTTCGTGATGGAGCATTTGCTTATTTGAGGCAGCAATATAAAGGTGTTGGAGTTTTCTTTATTATTGCTTTTATCTTATTCAATTTTATGGCGTGGGGTTTAAAAGTACTTCATCCGTTGATTCCATGGGCGTTCCTTACAGGTGGTTTTTTTAGTGGATTAGCAGGATTTATCGGAATGAACACAGCAACACTGGCATCAAATCGAACTGCCCAAGGTGCATCAGTTAGCTTGAACAAAGGGCTGAAAGTAGCATTCAAGGGCGGAGCTGTAATGGGACTTGTAGTTGTAGGTCTTGCCCTTATCGATATATCCATGTGGTTTTTTATTTTGAGATGGTGGAGTATGTCACATCCGGCTACTATGACCTTGCAGACGATAACGGTTATTATGCTTAGCTTTGGAATGGGTGCTTCCACACAAGCTCTTTTTGCCCGTCTTGGTGGTGGAATTTTTACAAAAGCTGCTGATGTTGGAGCTGACCTCGTAGGAAAAATAGAAGCAGGAATCCCAGAAGATGATCCTCGTAATCCTGCAACTATTGCAGATAATGTTGGCGATAATGTAGGTGATGTTGCCGGAATGGGAGCTGATCTTTATGAATCTTATTGTGGTTCAATACTGGCTACGGCAGCACTTGGAATGGCCGCAGTTACTCAAATATTTGGTCATGGTACTGCTATTATGGAACAATGGTCACTCAATTTTGTTATAGCTCCTATGGTTTTGGCAGGAGTAGGTGCTTTCCTCTCAATTTTGGGAATTTATATGGTTTCTACTAAAGAAGATGCGGGAGTAAAAGAACTAATGTTCGCTCTTAATAAAGGTGTTTACGGAAGTTCAATTCTTGTAGCAGTAGCTTCGTATTTTGTAACCAAGTTCATGCTTCCTGCAGAATATTCATTTGGAGTATTTCTGGCAAGTGTGATTGGATTATCAGCCGGTGTATTGATCGGTTATTTTACTGAACGTTCCACTTCCGCAGCTTATGAACCCACCAGGGGTATTGCAAAACAAGGAGAGTTTGGCCCTGCAACTGTTATTATTGATGGATTAGCTGTAGGAATGAAATCTACAGCAGCTCCCGTAATAATAATTGGCATTGCAATTCTATCATCTTTCAGTGTGAGTCATGGATTCTCTATTCCTGAATTAGGATTATATGGAATCGGATTTGGAGCTGTAGGAATGTTGGCAACTTTGGGTGTTACTTTGGCAATGGATGCTTTTGGACCAATTGCTGATAATGCCGGTGGAAATGCTGAAATGTGTAAACTTTCTAAAGAAGTTCGCGATAGAACTGATGCTCTGGATAGCGTTGGAAACACAACTGCTGCAACAGGTAAGGGTTTTGCTATCGGTTCCGCTGCACTTACAGCAATGGCACTTTTGGCTGCTTATTTGGAAGAAGTCCGTACAGGGCTTCTCCTATCCGGTGAAAAAGTTATGAATATTGTTATGGCAAATGGTGAGATTTTCCCGGTGGAAACAGCTAAAGCTACAATAGCGAATTTCATGAGTTATTATAATATTAACTTAATGAATCCTAAATTCCTGGTTGGAATTTTTATGGGAGCTATGGTAACTTTTGTGTTTGCTGCTTTCACAATGAAAGCAGTGGGTAGAGCAGCCGGAAAAATGGTGGCAGAAGTTCGTCGTCAATTCCGTGAGATTCCCGGTATTTTGAAAGGTACCGCTGAGCCTGAATATGCTAAATGCGTTCATATTTCTACTGTTGGAGCACAAAAAGAGATGATTGCT
Organism: Candidatus Cloacimonadota bacterium; assembly: GCA_021157645.1. GTDB lineage: Bacteria > Cloacimonadota > Cloacimonadia > Cloacimonadales > TCS61 > Tenebribacter. The sequence continues at coordinate 5,886 of JAGGWC010000019.1, forward strand.
CCTGCACTTTTGGGAATACTAACTCCGATAATTGTCGGATTGATTCTTGGTGTAGCTGGTGTAATGGGAGTATTAACCGGTGGATTAACTACAGGTTTTGTAATGGCAATAATGATGAACAATGCCGGTGGTGCCTGGGATAATGCTAAGAAATATGTAGAATCAGGTGCGCACGGCGGTAAAGGCTCTGATTATCATAAAGCATTAATTGTTGGTGATACTGTGGGCGATCCGTTCAAAGACACATCAGGTCCTTCAATTAATATCTTGATTAAATTAATGAGTATGGTAAGTATTGTCTTCGCTGGTCTCATTGTTGCTTATTCACCGATGATCGAAGCAGTTTACAGTGGCAAAAAAGAGGATAAAGTAATTGAGAAGAAAATTGATAAAACAATCATTGAAGATAAAATTGATGAAGAATCAACAGAGTTGGATGTTACAGACTAATAAGGTTCTTTAAAAATAAATATAAAAAGACGGGGTGTAAACCTCGTCTTTTTTTTAGTTGGTTTATGAAGATTAAAAATATATTAGTTTTAATGATCCTATTAATCGTGATCTTTCTGCACTCGGAAGAGAAAGTTGGATTAGCTCTTAGCGGAGGGGGTGCTCGCGGTTTAGCTCACATCGGCATTCTAAAAGTGATTGATGAGCTTAACATCAAAGTTGATTACATTGCCGGTACAAGTATGGGTGCAGTTGTAGGTGGATTATACGCAATGGGATATTCTGCCACCGAAATTGAAGAGATGATACTCAAAAATGATTTCGATAGTATATTTGATGAAGCTGTCTCAAGGGAAGATCTATATATCGGGCAGAAAAGATGGATGCCTTATGCAAATTATTATTTTGATCTTGATGACAGATTCCGTCCGGGGCTTCCCGAAGCTTTATTTTCAGGTTCAAAACTGATAAACACACTTTTTGATTATACTTATACAGCTTCAAATATCAATAATTTTAATGAATTTCCAATAAAATTCAAATGTGTAGCTACAAATATTATAACGGGGGAGATGAAAGTTTTCGATAATGGTAATCTTCATGAAGTTATGCGTGCTTCTATGTCTGCACCTTCCATATTGGAACCTATGAAACTGGATGATGAACTCTATATTGATGGTGGTATCAGAGCAAATTTACCTTCTGAGATTGTGAAGGAGATGGGTGCTGATATAATTATTGGTTTTCAGTTGAGTTCGGAGCTAAGATCTAAAGGGAATCTAAATAATCTTATAAAAGTTTTAGATCAAACCATTAATTTCAGTATGACTGATAATGTAAAAAAATCTATCGACCTTTGTGATATTTTGATTAAACCGGAATTATTAGAACTTTCTAATTATAACTTTAACAACATAAAAGAAATAATCGATATGGGTGAGATTGCTGCACGCAAGCATATAGAACAGTTAAAAATACTTCCTAAACAAAAGGAAAGAAAATATATTGAAGCAACACCAAACAAGATAAAATTTATTAAAATTTCGGTTGTTGGCAATGAACATCTAAGTAATGCAAAGATAAAGGAATATGTCGGCTTAAAAACAAGTTCTTCTTATTCTAAAAAGGAAATTCTTCAAGCTATAAATGGAGCATATAACTCTCAATATTTTAAATATATTTATCCCGTAATCAATTATAGAAATGAAGAATACGAGCTGATCTTGAAAGTGAAAGAAAGAAATAGAAAACGTCTTGGTCTTGCTTTATCTTCTAATACAGATCAAGAAGTGGTTGTTGGATTAACACTGGAATTAAATAACTACATTCAGCATAATTCAAAATTGTTGATAAATGCACAGGTAGGTGATAAAAACGAGTTAAATGTTGATTATGTCAAGAATTTTGGTAAACACTGGGGGATATATTTCCGAACTTTTCCGTACGTAAAAGAACAGAAATTGTATTCTTATGGAGAAGATCATACAAAAACAAATAGTGTATATTCTGTAGAATATGGTGCAACTTCAGGTATCGGGTTTTATGCAAGGAACTCAATCGCTGCAGAATTGTATGGTTACACATATAGATCTAGATTATATAAGCATATTGGTGAATTTAAGAATAGTGAATTCTATTCTTCCGGATTAGGTATTAAACTTTATCATGAAAGCCTGAATGATTACATTTTTCCTACGCAAGGAGTTCAATTCCTGGCAAAACTCTCAACTGCAAGGGAAGGTGTTTATAGTGAAATTGGAAATAAGAAATTTTATTCTAAACTTAGAATGTTGATGCCGTTCAGTAAAATTTTTTCTATAAAATATCAATTCGAGTACGGTTCTCATTTTGATAGTAAAGAAGAAGAGTTTGATCCTTTCTACATTGGAGGAATAGATAGCTTTATGGGACTTTATCCCGCTGAAAATAGTGCTGCAATATATAAGATCAATACGATAGCAATGAGATTTAATCCAATAAAAAATCTTTTTTGTGACATACAGCTCAATGTGTTGCAGCTTGGAAATATAGATTACTGGACCCCTGAAGATGATTATTTTAGAGCTGTAGGAATTAAGCTGGGCTATAAAACTTTCTTAGGATCGTTAAGAATAGGTTTTGCTTTGGATGAAGATGAAAAAAAACATTTCTATTTCTCTTTTGGTCATAATTTCGATCCATTCGAATTTTCAAGAAGGTAAAAATATGCCG
>JAGGWC010000241.1 GCA_021157645.1 Candidatus Cloacimonadota bacterium
CACCCAGATCAACAGCTTTGGGGGCATAATCGTGTCCATCAAAAACAAAACCGGAAATGCAAACGAAAATTTGTCCTTCCCTGATATTTCTGGAATCAGTTTGAATACCGGAATATGTGTTCTTTTTGTTTGTGTTAATGCTCTCAATAATTAGCTTATTTTTTTGCAATATTTTACTGATTTCAGCAGTTGAAATCATTTTGCTGTTATTGTGCATATATCTCCAAATTTAATATTAGAACCCGGTTTTATTGATTGAGCTGAAATTATCCCATTTCCACGAATCACCAGTTTTACACTGCTTCTATTTGATATAGCAATTGCCTTCCTTATAGTTAATCCGATAAGGTTTGGCATTGCATAAACATCAATTCTTAATTGCTCTGTATCTTGTTTATTGTCAAGATTAAGGATGATCTTTTCATTTTCATCAAATGATGTATTTGGCTTTGGATACTGGTCCATTACTGTTCCATTTTTATTTTCACCTGTTACGATGAAATTTATTTCTTTTTTTTGTAATATTTTAATTGCTTTTTCTAATTGCAAACCAGTTACGTTCGGAGCAAAAACAAACTTTTTATTGCTTTCTTTCACATTTGCAATTACATCTGTATCTGGAAGATCAACTATTTTTTTTACAACATTCTTAAATGTGGGTACAGCAGAAAGTGAAGCATAATAAGAATACGATTTGTAATCAGCTTCATCATATACGATCACTATTACATATTCCGGTTTTTTTACAGGGAAGAAACCAGCAAAAATAGAAGTATATTTTTCTTCTTCATATCCAATTTTACCGCTTATTGCTTTTTCTGAAGTACCTGTTTTGCCGGCGATTGTAAGATGCTCAAACTTTGTCCCAGTAGCTGTTCCATAATCTACAACACTTTTTAAGAAAACTTTTAATGTATCGAGAGATCTCTTGTCGGAAATTTTCCGTAAGATTTTTGGTTTGTATGAAGTAATTATTTTATCATTTTCATCTCGTATTTCTTTAATAAGATGCGGTTGCATAACATTTCCACCATTTGCAAGTGAACAATAAGCATTTGCCAGCTGTAGCGTACTTACTGAAATTTCCTGTCCGAAAGAAATCGAATGAAGAGAGAAACCTTGCCAGTCTTTAAGTTTTCTGAATATTCCAGATGCTTCACCCGAAATATTAGATCCTGTTTTATGACCAAATCCCATTGCGATCAGCCGTTCATAAAGAATTTTGCTGCCAATTTTCTCAACTATCCTGCTAATCCCAACATTACTTGAATAGGCAATAATATCCTTAAAACTAAGAGTTTTATATTTATGGTCATCTTTAATAACTCGTTCTTCCGATCCATATTCAAGATGATAATCTGTGCAGTCAATTTTATCTGATGGTTTATAAATATCTTGTTCTAAGGCAAGAAGAGCTGTTATTGGTTTTAAAGAAGATCCTGGCTCGAACATGAAAGAAGCTGCGATGTTTGTAACCGAACGAAGCTCTTTTGCAGATCTTTCTTCATGACCTTTTGTAAGACCAGCCATTGCCAGTATATCACCTGTATTTGGTTCCATCACGATTCCAATTGCATTTTTTGCTTTATACTCCTTAAGGCCGATTATCAGTTTTTCTTCTAAAATTTCCTGAATTTCTTTGTCAATTGTGAGATAGATAGATTTGCCAGGCTGAGCAGCTTTTTCTTTGAGGAACAAAAGTGGGATTATGCGGTTATTGGCATCGTAGATAGTTTCTCTCCAACCAATTTCTCCACAAAGATACTCATTATAAGTTGCCTCAATTCCATTTCTCCCAATAGTTGTGTAAATCGAATTTCCCGAATTTTTCTGTTTCCCAGCATCTATAATTCCCAAAAAATTAGCGCCGAGTTTATTATGTGGATATGAACGTTTAATATTGCTGAATGAAACAATCAGACCTTTTATATTCTCTTTTGCAAATTCACTTTTAATAATATGAAGTTGATTTTCTGAAACATCAGTTATGAGATAAATACTTGAATATTGAGGTTCTTTGGTTAATTTTTTAAGCAGAAGATCTTTTTTTGCTGAACTATTATCGGAAATGATTTTAGCAATTTTATTAAAAACTTTTTTAGCTGTTAATTTTGATCCTCTATTGCAATTATCAATTATTGCACGTCTATCTACATCTATTTGATAATATTTTACAGAGCTTACCAACAGTTCACCATCACGATCATAAATATTTCCGCGGTTAGGTATTAATATTTCCTTGGAAGGATTTTGCCTTATCTGTACAGTTGTCTTTAGATTATGAGCGTCTAATATCTGGATTGAAAACAGATAACCAATCCAGATGACTATGAAGATGATGTTTAATGCTATGAAATATTTAATTCTTGTATTCATAAAAAAAGCTCATTCCCTTGAATGAGCAATGAGATCACCTGGTTAGTGCTTCGGCGGAAGGAACAATGTAATCAATCAAGCGAAATGTCCTTTTCTTGTTGTTGAATTTAATATTGTGTATATTTTCATTATCGGCTGGGAAGAACATATCCAGATTTTGTGAAGCAAGCCTTTGAATACGGTCGCGGGAACTAAGTTTGCTATTCAAGGTTACATGTTCTAAATTATCAACTTTCTGAGCTTGATAAAATTCACGGAAATCATCTAATTGACGTCCATAAACTATGATTTTGTGTCTATTATTATAATGACAAAATATTGAAACTAGTATTAAAAATGTAATAATAATAATTTTCCAGTTCATGAAACCTCCTTCTTTTGAGCTATTCTAAGTTTTGCACTTCTGGCACGCGGATTATTTTCTATTTCTATTGTTGTTGGAACGATAGGTTTTCTTGATATAATTTTTAGAGTTGATACCTTATCACAAACACATATAGGAAATTCAGGTGGGCAGATGCACGATTTGGCTTCATAGTTGAAAATATTTTTAACAATTCTGTCTTCTAAGCTATGATAAGCAATAACTACAATTCTGCCACCGGGATTCAAAATCTTAACTGAGTCATTCAAGGCTATTTCCAAAACTTCCATTTCTTTATTGATGTAAATCCGTAATGCTTGGAATATCCTCGCCTTAGCTTTAATGCTCTTTTTGGAAATTATGGAATTCTCGATTATTCTAGATAACTGTAGAGTTGTTTTAATCTCTTTTTTTGATCTCTCCAGAATAATGCTATTGGCAATTCTGCCAGCTTCTTTCTCTTCACCAAATTCACGAAATATTTTTGCAAGTTCTTCAAATGTGTAAGTGTTAACAATATCTGCAGCTGTAAGAACTGAATCTTGATCCATTCTCATATTCAAATTTCCATCACCCCTAAAACTGAAGCCGCGAGCAGGATCATTGATCTGATGTGATGAAACACCAAGATCAAAAAGTATGCCATCAACTTTTTTTATTCTTTCAAGAGCAAGACCGGTTCTAATGTTGGCAAAATTCTCCTTTATCATAAAAAAATTTTCAGGATACTTTTCCGTTAAGATCTTACTTTGCTCTATGGAATCGGGATCCTGATCAAAACCGAATAATTTAATATCTTTTCCACTTTCCAGTATCTTTTTGGAATGTCCTCCGCCTCCGAAAGTCGCATCCACATAAATTCTGCCATCCTGCAGATCCAGTGCTTCAAGACATTCAGTTAATAATACGGGAACGTGGTATTCTCTCATTATTGATAATCCATAGAATTAAATAGTTTCCTGTGTTCTTCTAAACGTTTCTGACGGAATTGTTCATAATTTTTAGGACTCCAGACAGAAATATAATTTCCTGATCCCTTAATGATTACTTTATCTTTGATATTGGCTATTTCTAAAAGTTCTGTCCCAATTTTTATCCTGCCGTTCTTTTCAATTTTCTGCTCGGAAGATGCAAACGTACGCAGATTAGAAAGTAACTGTTTATCACGGTCGGTACCGTTTTTCAATTTATCGATCTTTTCATTCCAATTATCCAGAGGATATATTGCAATATCGGTATTTGGTCCAAGTGTAATTATTACAGTTTGTTTTACTTGTGGATTAAATTTCTTCTTGAAAACGGCAGGAATAGTGATCCATTTAAGCTTATTAACCGAATTACTGAAGGTACCTAAGAATTCACCGGACATCACAACCTCCTTATCATTTGAGTAAAAATGAGAATTTATGAGAATTTCTGGGTCAAACATGAGATAAATCCGGGGCTCGTCAAGTTTTTTTTGAGTAGTTATGGGTTTTTATTATATTTGTTTAAATATATATTTTATAAATCTTACAATACAATATTTTTTAACTTGACTTAAATGCATTAAAAACAGCTTTTAAAGTATGAAATAAGAATAGATAATTCCTATTTTAATTGGAGATATTATGAAACAAATATTTACTATTTCATTTTTATTATTGTTAACTTTTATTAATGCAACGATAATTAATGTACCGGCGGATCAACCAACAATTCAGGCCGGGCTAGATATAGCTATTGAAGGGGACTCGGTTCTTGTGGCTGCAGGAACTTATTATGAAAACATAACATGGCCAAACATTAATGGAATAAAACTTATCGGCACAAGTGCAGATGATTGTATAATTGATGGGAATAGTGTAGGCATGGTAATTAACTATGAACATTGGGATACTATCCACGATTCTACAACTGTAATAAAAAATTTTACAATTCAAAATGGTTGGTGGGCTCGAGGCTGCGGGATTAATCTACGATCTGAAAATCAATTTCTATTGGAAAACTTAATTATAAAAGACAATTATCTATTTGCTCCTTATGAATCAGAAATCTTCGAAAACGATAGGTATTGCATTGAAGGTGGTGCAGGTATTCATTTAGATAATTATTCCAGCCCTATTATGAGGAACATACTAATTTGTAATAATTATTCAGAATTGGATGGTGGAGGTATGTTTTTGTATGAACATAGTGAACCTGTTATGCAAAATGTAACTATAGTAAACAATTTTTCTGAAACAGAGGGAGGTGGAATTCATTGCAGTTATTCATCAAATCCAAATTTAGTAAATGGTATTCTGTGGAATAATTATCCACAAGAGATATTCACTTTTAATGATTCTATTAATATCAGTTATACAGATATTCTAAATAGTTGGTATGGAGTTGGGAATATCGATTCAGATCCATTGTTCGTAGATGTACTAAATGAAGATTATCATTTAACTGAAAATTCACCATGTATTGATGCTGGAGATCCAAATTCACCTCTTGATCCGGATGGAACAATTGCAGATATGGGAGCATTCTATTTTGATCAGTTAAATGCAATTAATGAAATTAAAATAAACAAATATTATATGTCGAACTATCCAAACCCCTTCAATCCAAGCACCACAATTTCTTTCTCAATTCTCGAAGAAAGTAATGTAGAATTATCTATTTATAACATCAAAGGACAAAAGATAAAGAAATTAGAAATTAGAAATGTGAAATTAGGAATTAATGAAATTGTATGGGATGGAAAAGATGATAATAGCAAGCCAGTCACTTCTGGAATATATTTGTATCTATTGAAAGTAGAGGGGAAAACCATTGCAAGTAGAAAATGCTTGTTATTAAAATAGCAAAATGGTGCTTTGCCATTTTATTAAACATAATATAAAAAATACTATTACTAACGATAAGATATAATTTTTAACTAAATTAAAAAAAACTTGCAGTAATAAATAGAATAAGCAATCTTTGATTTTGTAATATTTAATATTAACACATTAATTAAATATATACGGAGTTGAAATGCAGGAACAGATTAATATTTTAATTGTTGAAGATGATATTATTTTTGCTAATGAAATTAAACAGGCTTTAGAGAAATTCAATTACAATATAGTTGATATAGCAAAAACAAGTGAATCAGCAATACAAATAGTGAAGAAAAATAAAACTGACCTCGTTTTAGTTGATATAATACTTGAGGGTAATTTTGATGGCATAAATATAATAAACAAAATTCAACAAGAATACAATATTCCTGTTATTTATATTGCTTCATATTTCAATAAGAAAACAATTAATAAAATTAAACTTACAGCACCTTATGGCTATATTACAAAACCAATAAGAGATTATGCATTATTTTCCTCCATAGAAATAGCATTATATAAATTCCAGATTGATAAGACAATGAAAGAGACGAAAGATAAAATTGGAAAGCTTCATATTCCCGTAATTGAATTAACAACCTGCAAAAGTATTAATAGCATTTTAAAAGTGACTGAAAGTGCATTACGGAATATATTTAGTATTTTTAATTTTGCATTTTACAGAAAAGAAAAAGACCAATTGGTTCTGCTGACAAAAAGAACACTGAAAATATTCAAATCAAAATATCACATTTCAGAAGGTATTGCTGGGAAAGCATTCAGTTCAGATGGGTCATTTATATATAATCGGCATATTGAATTTAAAAACATAGAACCTGAATGGGAAAATATTGGTTCGGTAATAAGCTACAAATTGAGTTCTGAAATGATTTTTATTGCAGTTTCCAACAATGAGATGGCATTTGATAAGGAATTAACATCAATGTTAAGTATACTCATTAAACATGCCAAAGAAGCCTTTAGCAGAATAGGTTATGAAAAGCTTCTAGAAAAAAAAGCAATGATTGATCCGCTTACTAATGTATATAATAGGCTTTATTATAATCAAACAATCGAGAAACAGACAGAACTTGCAAAAAGATATAATAATAATATTGGATTCATTGTAGTTGATATAGATAATCTAAAAAAAATTAATGATAAATTTGGTCACAGTATGGGAGATGAAGCTATTAAATTTGTCGCAAAGATAATATTATCTCAAGCCCGTGAATCGGATTATATAATTCGAAGTGGAGGAGATGAATTTCTGATAGTACTTCAACAAACCGGAAAAGAAGTCGATTTTATCAAGAACAGATTAAGAAAAGCGATGTTCGATTTCAATAAAAAAAGTAAACTTTCTTTTCCTGTATATTTTTCAATTGGCAGTGCTTTTTGGAATTTTGATATGAATAAAACTATTGATAATATAATTGACGAAGCCGATAGTAATATGTATATAGAAAAACATAATTCAACTGATATTTAGGAACGTAGATGGAGAAAAAAACTATACTCATTGTTGAAGATGAGAAAATTATTGCAGAAGATATAAAAAATATAATTGTAAATTTCAATTATAATGTTCCAGCAATTATTACTAATGGTGAAAAAGCAATTCAAAAAGCTGGGGAACTTAAACCTGACTTGATTCTGATGGATATCATGATCGAAGGTAACATTAATGGTATTGAAGCAGCAAAGCAGATTTATAGTAAATTTAGTATACCAGTTATTTTTCTTACTTCTTATGCTGATGAAAAGATCATTGAACAGGCTGCAAAATCATCTCCTTTTGGTTATATCATTAAGCCTTTCGAAGATAGAGAATTACGGGCAACAATTGAAATAGCGTTATATAAATCTAAAATGGAAATAGCTTTTTGGAAAAACAGAAATTTTCTTTTAAAGATTATTGATACAGTTCCCAATAATATCTTTGTTAAAGATAAAGATGGAAAATACTTAATGGTCAATAAGTCTGTTGCTGAGTTATTTAACACAATACCCAAAGATATGGTAGGGAAAACGGATAGAGAATTAATTGTACAATCTATGATCAAAAATGAGAACTTAGATAATCTTATTAAAGATGATCTTGAAGTGATCAAGAAGAAGAAGGAAGTACTCATACCTGAGGTATCGCTCTCTTTAGATAATGGTGAAAGGATCTGGTTCCAAACGACAAAAGTTCCACTCATCTTACAGGATGATTCGGAAGCTATGTTGGGTGTCTCAGTTGATATCACAGCTTTGAAGAATAGTTTTCTCCGATTGCAGGACTTAATGGAGGAGACAGTTAATGGTCTTGTATCTGCAGTTGAAAAAAGAGATCCATATACTGCTGGACATCAACGTCGGGTTTCCTTACTTGCAAATGCTATTGCTGTAAAAATGAAATTATCAAAATTTCAAATTGATGGATTAAGAATAGCCGCAATTGTACATGATATAGGAAAAATTAATATACCTACTGAAATTCTGAGTAAACCGGGTAAATTATCAGATCAAGAATTTAATCTCATTAAAACCCATCCGCAAGCCGGTTTCGAAATTTTATCCACTATAAGTTTTCCGTGGCCTGTAGCAGAGATAGTTTTACAACATCAAGAACGAATAAATGGAAGTGGTTATCCGAGGGGATTAAAAAATAATGAAATTCTTATTGAAGCACGGATTATTGCTGTTGCTGATGTAGTTGAAGCAATTATGTCACACCGACCATACCGACCTTCTCGTGGTATGGACTTTGCTCTCTCAGAAATTAATTTACATAAGGGTGTATTGTATGATGAAATTGTGGCAGAAACTTGTTTGAATTTATTTAAAAATAAGGAATTCGCCTTTTCTGATAGTAACAGAAATTTATAAATAATTGAGTACATAACACCATACTATAAAACTTGACACAATAACGCTATTTGAATCCATAACTCAAAAAAATGCTGGAGGAAATAATGGTAAAAGAGAATTTGCTCTATACTGAAACCCATGAGTGGATAGAAGTCATTGGTAGTGAAGCTATAATGGGCATTACTGACCATGCTCAACATGAACTTGGTGACATCGTTTACGTGGAACTCCCAGAGATTGGAGATAATATTATTAAAGGAGAAGGTTTTGGTTCAGTTGAAGCAGTAAAAGCAGTTGAAGATATTCTTTCTCCAATAAGCGGAGAAGTTATTGCAATTAATGAAGATCTTGAAGATACACCAGAAATGATTAATACCGATGCTTTTGGAGATGGATGGATCATGAAAGTTAAAATAGCAAACATGGATGAACTTGAAGATCTTATGAATGCAGAGCAATATAAAAAGTTAATAGAAGGTTAAGTACATTATTTTGAGCAAAAAAAAAAATTTCTTAATAATTCTTATCTCACCTTCTGGCGGTGGTAAAACTGCAATCTTAAAAAAAATATTGGCAGAAAACAGTGAAATAAAATACTCTGTTTCCTATACAACAAGAAAATCTCGTATCAACGAAAATGATGGAGTTGATTATAATTTTATTTCAGAGAAGAAGTTTTTGGAAATGAAAAATTCAGGCGATTTTCTTGAGTCAGCTAAAGTTCATGGCTTTTGGTATGGAACTTCCAAAAGCTACATAAATAAAGTGTTAAATAAAAATCATATCATCATGGATATTGATGTTCAAGGTGCAAAACAGATCAATAATTCAGATGTTGATTATGTAACTATTTTCATTCTTCCTCCATCAAGAAAAGTTTGGTTGAAGAGGTTGAATGGCAGAGGAACTGACTCAGATGAAGTAATTCAAGTTAGAATGAAAACTGCCGAAAAAGAAATTCAGGAGATCAAAGATTTTCAATATTTGGTAATAAATGATGATCTTGAAAAAGCTGTTAATGATATTAAAATTATAATTAAAGCTGAAGAAAATAAAATTGAAAGATATATTAATATACAAAATTATTACGGAGGATAAATGAACAAGAACGGTGATTTACGAATTGTTGAAAAATTTCTTGAAGAAAATAATATGACTTATCTTTTCTTGCTGCTTGCAAATCTTGAAGCAGAAAGAATTAGTAATTTACCTTTTACTATTAAAAGAGCATTAACAGGCAAGGTAACAACAACTGCTTTAGAACACATTGCTTCAAATGTAATTCCAGATTATGTTGTTGAGGTTGAAGACGATGAAGAAGATGTAATTTAGTTTTTTGAGAAATATTTGTATAATAAAGCTATTAAACAATATCTTGAATACTTAAAATTATCTGGTATTCAAGATATTTTCATTAAACCCCCAATTCAAATAAACAAAACTGAGCTATTAAAAGAGTTAGAGGAAAATTATCATACTTGCACGAAGTGTGCTCTGCACACAGGACGAAATAAATTTGTTTATGGGAATGGGAATGCAGACGCAAGGCTATTGATAATCGGAGAAGGACCAGGTGCCGAAGAGAACAGATTAGGAAAGGTATTTGTAGGAAGATCTGGACAATTGCTTACTAAAATGCTGAATGCTATAAATCTCTCTCGAGATGAAGTGTATATCACTAATATTGTGAAATGCCGTCCTCCGGGTAATCGCAATCCATTACCAGAAGAGAAAAAAGCTTGTCTACCATATCTGGAAGAACAGATTTCCATAATCCAACCGGAATTTATTCTGATGCTTGGAAAAGTCGCAGCAGTTACATTATTAGAAATTGATCAAACATTAGCAGCTTTCAGACAGCAAACCTATAACTTCAGAGGGATAAAAACATACGTCTCATATCATCCATCTGCGTTACTGAGAAATCCAAGTTGGAAGAAACTTGCATGGATCGATCTTCAAAAATTACAGAAAGATTACTTCTAACATTAATAAATAATCTTATCTGCGTTTATCATAATATTATTTCAAAAAAAAGTTGCACAATTTCTACTATATTAAAAATTGATTAAAAATTATATTATTAATAGGAAATATTATGTCAAAAGGAATTGAAAGACAAGTGCCAAATGATATAAATGCTGAAGCTGCAGTTCTGTCTGCAATGATGATAGATAACTACTCTGTTGCAAGAGCAATCGAATTACTCGAAGTAGATTATTTTTACCGTAAAGCACATCAAATTATTTTTAAAACAATTTGTGACCTATTTGAAAATAATATTGAGATTGATATCATAACGCTAATAGATAAACTGAAAACCGGTAAACAGCTTGAAGCTATTGGTGGAGAAGCATTCATAAATGAGTTATCTGATGTTGTATTAAGTGCTGCAAATATTGGATATCATGCTGATATCGTACGAAAAAAAGCATTATTAAGACAACTAATTGAAGCATCAAATAAAATTATCGAAAGATGCTATGTATCTGATAAAGAAACCGAAGATATAGTTGATGAAGCAGAGCAGATGATCTTCGAAATTGCTGAGCATCCTAATAGAAAAACATTCGAATGGATCCACAATATTATATCTAAAACTGTAAAAAATATAGAAGAAACGGCAGCATCAAAGAAAAGTGTGTTAGGTGTGCCAACCGGTTTTATAGATCTAGATAGAAAACTTGGAGGTTTACGCCCCGGGCAGCTTATTATTATCGCTGCCAGACCAGCAATGGGAAAAACTTCTTTTGCTCTTAACCTGGCTAGTAATACAGCTATACAATATGATAAGAAAGTTGGTATATTCACGATGGAGATGGAGAACGATGAATTACTGATGAGAATGATGAGTTCTGCATCTGAAGTTAGTATGGATAATATGCTTAAGGGATTCGGAATGAATCAGAAAAAAATGCTTCGAATTGCCGGAGCTGCTGAAGTACTTTCTGGAAAGGAGATCTATATAGATGATAGCGGTGCTAATACTATTCTGGATATCAAAGCAAAATCAAGACGTTTGAAAGCAGAGTTGAAAGGACTCGATCTAATCATTATTGATTACATGCAGCTCATGTCTGCCAGCCGTAATAGGGAAAATAGACAGCAGGAAATATCAGAAATTTCCCGTTCTCTTAAAATACTGGCAAAAGAACTTGGAATACCGGTCATAGCCTTATCTCAACTGAATCGTGGGTTGGAATCTCGTCCCGATAAAAGACCTATGCTTTCCGATTTAAGAGAATCTGGTGCAATTGAGCAGGATGCCGATATTGTACTATTCATATATCGCGATGAAGTTTATAATGAAGAGACCGAAGAACCGGGAATCGCTGAGATAATTGTTGGGAAAAACCGTCACGGAGCAATTGGAAAGATCAAATTACGCTTTATACCGGAATTTACAGCTTTCAGAGATTTAAATGAATATGAAGTATAAATTCACATTCATTAATTTGATTGGTGAATTTGTTTTATTTAATGTAGCTGTTTTTTATCATCTCACTAAAATAAAAAAACGATTTAATGAAATAATGAAACAAATGAAAAGAATCGGTTATGATTCTTTTTTGCTTATTGCTGTAACATCCGCATTTACAGGACTTGTAACATCTGTTCAAGCTTCCTATCAAACCAACGGTTATATCCCCGTAAGTCTAATTGGTGTTCTTATTGGAAAATCTACAATGATAGAACTTGCACCTGTACTTACCGGGCTTGTATTAGCAGGAAAAGTTGGTGCATCTATCGCTGCTGAAATTGGTACAATGAAAGTTAGTGAACAGCTTGATGCTCTGGAAACAATGGCTATAGATCCGGTTGATTTTGTTTATATGCCACGCATAATCGCTGGTGTTGTCATGTTTCCAATTCTCACAATATTTTCCAACCTTATTGGTATATTTTCTGCCTTTTTATTATCTGTTTATAAATATCATATTAATGCATTTAGCTTCTTCACGAATATGCGTGATTTCTTTTTACCATCTGATTTAATTGGTGGTTTGGTAAAAGCGATATTCTTTGGATTAATAATTACCGTAGTCGGTTGTTTTGCTGGAAGTAAAGCAAAAGGTGGAGCAGAAGGTGTGGGAAGAGTAACAACAATTACAGTTGTATATTCCTCAATTCTTATCCTGGTTATGGATTTTATTGTAGCTGCTTTATTATTTGGAGCAGCTTAATGAAAAGGATAATAACATTTCTTATAATAATTTTAGTATTATCCTGTAATAAACAATATGAAAATAAAATACCCAAAAAAAATCGAACATTAAATATTTATGCTGTAGATGTTTTCCTGAATGAAGATTTTTATGATAACATTATCCCAATCTTTACCGATATAATTGAGTGTGAAATTGTTATAACCAAATTTCCTGATGCGCTTTCAATGCTTGATAAAGCCATTTCAGAGAAGGATAGTACTGATATTG
Source organism: Candidatus Cloacimonadota bacterium (assembly GCA_021157645.1). Taxonomy (GTDB): domain Bacteria; phylum Cloacimonadota; class Cloacimonadia; order Cloacimonadales; family TCS61; genus Tenebribacter. Next base: position 12,882 of record JAGGWC010000241.1, read on the forward strand.
ATCTGCTGTTTGGAATCGATAATACTCTTCTATTCAAAGCAGAAAAAGAAAGTCTCTTTATCCAATATGAATCTAATAATTTACACGATATTCATGAAGATTTTATCTTTGATAAAGAACATAGGGTCAATCCTGTTTGCTACAGTCATATTGCGTTTAATTATAACAGTTATGTAATATCTGATCCTCCAATTACGTTCGGTGAGATGCAGGATGGCAAATTCAAAGATCAGATAATAATAATGAATCCCAGGACTTCTAGTTTAGGAAGAGCTATGTTGTTCTGGTCTGTAGCTGCTTTTGGCAGGAATGGATACGGTCATTTCTGGCGAAGTATTAAAGATAATGTTTTTAGTATTTATGAAAATCAGAATGATGCTTATAATGCTTATTTAGCTGGAGAAGCACCAATGATCGTTGGATTGGAAACAACTCATATTTATCATATCCAGCGTGACAATACAGATAAATACAAGTCCATAATTCCAAAAGAAGGTGGATTTAAATTCATTGTTGGTGTTGGAATTTTAAAATCATCTCAGAAAGAATATCTTGCCGATAAGTTCGTTGATTTTTTACTTTCCAAAGAATTTCAAGAATCTATTACTGAAGAAATGTGGATGAAACCAGTAAATGGGAAAGTTAAACTCCCAGTAGATTATGAGATACTTCCGCAAATCACTAACGATTATACAAAAGAACTTTCGACCAGACGAACCAGCTGGCAATATGATGAATGGATTGCAAAATGGAAACAGATAATGCTGAAATGAGCAGTACTGAAATAAATTTTCATATAGTAC
>JAGGWC010000100.1 GCA_021157645.1 Candidatus Cloacimonadota bacterium
ATTTTATTCCAATGCTAACAAATAAATTTATAGATAATAAAGCAAAACATAAAAATATTATTGATTTAATTGTGATATCAATGGAAGATTGTTTTAAGGATATACATAAAGTGGAAGTGGTTATTAAAAATACAATAAGAATTAATACTGGAAATAGCAAAGTATCACTCTGGGCTAATGTTTATCTTTTCTTACTGATTCTAATCCCAGTTTTTTATATTTATTGGTTTTAATTAGGTTTGGAACATGAAGAATTTTTTGGCTAAGATAAGTTATGACGGTACAGATTTCTGCGGATGGCAAATTCAAAAAGAAGGAAGAACCGTTCAACAGGTTTTAGAAAATGCACTTTCAATAGTAGCTAAGGAAAAAATTAAAACAACATCTGCCGGTCGTACAGACACAGGTGTTCATGCAATTGGGCAATATGCAAACTTTCACTTTCCGATACAGATGACCACAAAACAGATACAGCTTGCTTTACGATCAAATCTCCCATATGATGTGTTAGTGACTGAAGTTATAGAAGTTAGCGATGATTTTAATGCCAGATACGATGCAATCAGTAGAACCTATCGGTATATACTAGCAAAAAAAATCACTCCTTTTAATAGGAAATATAAAAGCTTTATCCCAAAAGTAGAAATTGAAACAGGAATTGTAAAAAAATGTCTTAATTATTTCATTGGTAAACATGATTTTACTTCATTTGCTAAATCTAATCCTGATCTTAATAATTATTATTGTAATATAATAACATTTGAATTTGAAGAAACTGCTGACGATTACAGATTCGTAATAAAGGCAAACAGGTTCCTGCACAATATGGTTAGAAGAATTGTGGGCACAATTATCAATATTGCAAACACAAATACTGATCCGGCTGTTATAAATAATTTAATCATAGCTAAAACACGTAAAAATAAGCTTATTACGACTGCACCGCCAAATGGGTTATATCTGGATGATGTAGAATATCCAGACAACAAGTTAATAAGATGAATTAGTATATTAATAATTATTTAGTATTATTTATTAATGGAAAATGAAAATAATTATTATATTGACTAAATAAAGTATAATCTTAAAAAGTAACAATATATTAGGAGGAAAAAATGTTTAAAAAGAAAAGTTCAATATATTTTATAATTGTAACTGTCGTTGTGCTTATAGTGCTAACATCATGTGATGCGAGAAAAGGTATGTTAAACGTAAATGAAAATCCCACAATTATAATAACAAACTATTTTGGTGCAGATAGTACCAACCTAATTACTGAACCTCAATTATTCCAGCAAACTGTTCAATGGAGTGGTACCGATGAAGATGGCTGGGTTGAAGGATATGCTTTCAGGGTATTAAATGAAAATGGCGAACCTATAACTACTGCAGGACATGATGTAATTACCGAAGGCTCTGATAATCCTGATGATAATGGTTGGGTTAAATTCTACACTCCGAATGCAGACCTAAACATCCCACTAAATCAATCTGCCCAAACTACTATCTGGAATGACCAGAGTTATGCTACAATAAACTTCCCCGCTGCTGACGCAAATGGTGATAGTGCAAATGTAATTAGCATCTTAGAAGTGAAGTGTATTGATAATAGAGGAGATGTAAGTGAAAAAGCCATAAAATACTTTCAAGCTCATTCAAATACTCCCAGGGTCCTGCTAGATTTAGATATTGCCGGAGAAACCATTAGTACTGCAATTATTTTTAGCTTTATAATGAAAGACGATGATCCCGTAGTTGGAGAAATTCCTTATTATTTCAATTATAAATTAGAAAGGCACAGGCTGGATGGTAGTATTATCACTGAGGATGAAGGTGGATATGCCGAAGAGTGGATATCTACATTGGGATTACCTGATGTTTCACTACCCCTGCACAGTGCTTTGAACGGGAATGCGCTCATACCAAATGAGATTATCGGTGATATAATTCAGGACTCAACTTTCCTCCGTGTAAAAGCTGTAGATACTGCACTTATTGAATCGAATGAATTAGAAATATCATTTGTTGTTCAAGAGGGATTCTATCCCGGCACATTCATTTATTATGGTGATGGTGATGCAAATGCAAATGCAATTTATTCACTCGGCACATATCATTTTGCAGATTATCTTGACGATGCAATTACTGATATACTTCCTTCTGTGTTAACTTCTAATGGGGTTCATTATGCTACTGCATTCTGGCTTAATAGTGAGGAAACATATACCGCTATTGGAAGTAGTGAATTTAAAACCTATATGAAATGGGGATATTATGGTGAATATGAAGAAAATAATCCTCATAAAAGAAAATCTGGAATTGCTATTGATGAGTTAACAGGAAATGAGTATTTTTGTGCAATTGTCGGATATGATATTCGACTCGATGGAAATCCATATTATTATCCTCCAATACCTGCTGAGGGAGTTCATCTTCAAGTAGATAATGATGGTAAAGAATGGCTCCGTGTTGGTGTCAATGATGCAATCGGTAAAAGTACCACCGTAACACTAACCAGCTATGAAGGTTCTCTTGGGAATATTTATGGTGAACATACTTTTGAAGTTAGAGCAATTGATCTTCAGGGTGCTGTAGATCTAACTCCTCACGAATTCAATTATACAATAGTACCTCCTATTCCTAAAGAAGATAAATCTGGTGTTATGATAATTGATGATGAATCTGGTTCAAATGCTGAAATTGAAGTAATGATTGATAGTTTATATAATTACTATGTTTCAGATTATACAACAGAAATCGGTTATACTAATAGAGGAAATCTTTTTGAATCTCTATTACCAATTGCTGGCAGCGCACTTCATTTCGGAAAATCAATTATAGCCCCAACTGATTTACAACAATACAAAACAATAATCTATCACTCTGATAATCCAACTACAGAATTCGATTTCTGGAAAGAATATGAAGCATTTAAAATATACCTGTTGCAAGGTGGTAATTTAATACTAAGTGGTGGAATGAATATTGAATATGTATTTGGAAAATGTGCCGGTAATAGTTTTAATATCTTTGGGGATTATTTTGGAATCCCAATGGATAATAATGAAGCAATTGGTCGTGCATCAACATCTTTTACCGAAAATCCATTCTTTATTAAAGCAATAACAGAAAATGGCTACAATGATATTGACCTTTTATTACCAAGTTTTGATACAGCAATTACTAATCCAATGGCACCCATTTTAAGTGTTGAAGGGCTTGGACCAATAGCTTATTTTAATGAACATGAAGCTGATGTCATTTTTAGCTATGGGTGTAAAGAAGTAGGTGAAGATCCCCCAGGCTGTCCATACCATATTATCCCAACTCAAGAAGAGTATGATGAATTTAATGGATTATCTATAGCACTAAAATATGAAACTATAGATAACTCATGCTATTTATTCAGTTTTCCTCTTGCTTATATGGAACCGGATCAAGTCAAATCTATGATGACTCAAATATTAAATGATATCCCGTAATTAAAAATATTGATATACAAAAGTGATGCAGGGTAAACCGGCATCACTTTTTTTTTCAACTAATTTATTTTGCGATAATGTAATGATGATTTTTAGTATCCTTTCTGAATAACGTAGTTTTCTTATTTTACACTTTTCAAAGTTTATTCTATTTATAGACTCTTTCATAATCCAATTTCTAACTTACTCTTCATTCTTCATCTAAGTTACAACCAGACTGATAGTCTATCTCACTAAAAAGAGAAACAACTTATGTTCCCTTCTCTATGTATGATAAGAAATTAGGGGTTGAGTTTGATAATCAGGGAGTGTTAACTAAACTGTATTATTGATTTCCCTTCCGAAGCCTTTCTCCCAAATATTCCAATGTATAAGGATTCGTAAGGTTGATCTTTTAAAGATAACTTTCCGAATTTTAGATGAAAGAACTCCTTTGAGAAAAGCTTCGAAAAGTGAGCAATATAAAAGAAGTCTAATATCCCCACTTTTGCGAGGATGACAAGTAGAAAAGTAACGCGCACTGGTAGCTCGCTTAAATAACGACCTAACAGGTCGTTCTACATAAAAGCTAAAACAAAATTGAAAGTACTTAGCC
>JAGGWC010000202.1 GCA_021157645.1 Candidatus Cloacimonadota bacterium
ATACTGCATATGATGAAGAGTATAAGCGAATACGACAGCTTGATTCAAATGTAAAACAGATATTTAATCCTGTTCAAAACATTATTGATCTTGATATTTCACTCATCACACGTGGAATGACAATTTCTGGAAGTACTGCAGAGAAAATCATGGAAGAAAATGATTTTGATTTTTTCAAAGAGGAGTTATTACTTTATGTTCTACTTGATGGAGTTGCGTGGATTGATGTTGTTAGGCAGAATGATAATATTTATCTTTCTGCACTGAGTGTTCAAGATGTTAAAGAGGTTCAATACGATGTGGCAGGAAATATAACTAAGATTATTCTTGAATCTGGTGAAGGAGATAATGTTCTTCAAAAGATATATACATTAGATGAAATAACTATCGTACAGGGTGATAATAGAAAAACAGTTCCTAATGTTCTTGGCTTTATTCCAGTTGTTGAAATCTGGGGCCTCAAATCTGCAAGTCAACCTATAAGCAGAATAGAAGGACTAATAGACAAACTTGATCTTATAAACGAATATTATGCCGGAACTAAGAGTATTGGAAAATTACATTCAGATCCTTTAATGTGGGGAAATGCTGTTTTTGACTCGACAAAAATGGCAGAAAAATTTAAAAACAGGACTGAAGGCGAAGTGAAATATGCACATGTTCCAGAAGGTGGTAAACTTCAATTCCTTGAAATGCAAGGTAATGTAATGAAAATCATGTGTGAAGAAAGAGATAAACTTATAGAACAAGTTGAACATGAATATCCAGAATTAATGCTTATAAAGCTAATACAAGGTGCTGCAGTTTCAGGGTATGCAATCTCTCTAAAACTTACCGGGCTTGAAAGTCTAATACAAAGATATCGAAGCAATTACAAAACAGGACTTATTAAAGCGTTCCAGTATGCTTTTGAATTGCTGGGAATCAATGACACAGTAGAAATTCAATTTGATTCAATCATCCCTGATAGCATTAAAGAATCTCTTGATGCAATAATCTCTGCATATAGTGCTGGTTTGCTTGATATAAAGACAGCGGTGAAAAAAACGGCAAAAATATTCAACGAAAATCCAGAACAGATATTGCAAAATCTCCAGGCCGAAGACATATACGAGCAACAGTTTCAGCAGGAGGCTGGTGAAGTTGAATGAGAACAGATATAAAACTGATGAAACAATTTGAAAAGTACTATAACGAAGAAGTTATGCAGCCCTTTTTAAGGGCTGTTATTGATCTTATAAGGTCAACTGGTTTTAAAAGATATGTTATTCCAAGATCATTCAAAAAAAGACTTGGTGTTATTACAAAACAATGGCTAAAAAAATATGAAAAAGGATTAATAAGCATTTTTGATGTGATCAATGAAGAAGTTTATTATACATGGTTTGAAGAACTTCAAAAGCAACTTCCAAGGCAATTTAGGTATAAAAATTCAGAGTATCTTGTTGATAAGCAAAAGAAAAGGATACTGAAAAAAGTTTCTGGTAGATGGCTTGTTCACATATCACTTGTAAAAAGAGCTACATTTGATATCTGGAAATATTATGAAGTCGACGGATTAAAGCTATCAGATAGGATTTGGAAAGTATCTAAACAAGTAGCAAAAGATATTCAGAAGCAGGTCATGCTTTCTCTTCAAACCGGTATGAGTGCAAGAAAGCTAAGAGATCAGATATTAAAACTTGCAGAACAACAGCCAGTAGAAATTCCGAAATGGTTACAGGAGCAGTTGAAATCAGCTGATCCAGATACAATAGCAAAAGTTGTAGAAAAGTATATTCAGAAGAAACAAAAGTACAATGCAATGAGAATTGCAAGAACCGAGATTCAACGTGCATGGAGAGTATCATATGTAGAACAGGCTAAAAAGCTTCCTTTTGTAAAGGGAATTAAATGGAATCTATCTAAAAGTCATCCAGAAAAAGATATTTGCGATGAATATGCAACTGCAAATATGGGATTAGGTCCTGGAGTGTATCCTCCAGATGCTGTTCCGCATAACGGAGCTCCAGCACATCCTCATTGTTTGTGTTATCTCACAACTGTTCTGGATGAAAATATTATTCCAAGCGAAAACAAGTAAAGAAATTCTTAAGAATTTCAGGAGGTGACCAGCTGTGGCACATATAGGCTGGGACAAACTTGTTGCTGAGCTTATGAAAAAAGGATATTCAGAAGAAGCTGCAAATAAAATAGCGTGGTCTATTTGCGTGAAAAAATATGGAAAACAAAGATGCATTGCTATGGCGCAATCAGCGAGAAAGAAGAAAAACAAATAAAGGAGGTATGAACGATGGATGAAAGGAAAAAACGGGGCATTGATATCCAACTCTTTGCTGAGGGGGATACCAATGAACCACAGGAACAACAAAACACTGATGGTGAAGCCAATAACACGCAACCATCAGAAAATGATTCTGAAGGATTATTAACTCAGGAAGAATTCGAAAAACTCACCAAAGCTTTAGAAGAAGGAAATTTTGAAGAATTTATTACAACACTTGATCCTGAACTTCAAAAGAAGTATCAGAGCTATATGGACGCCAAGATACAGAAAGCATTGAAGACAAGAGAAAAAAACCTCAGAAAGCAGATAGAAGAACAGTTGAAAAAAGAAGCTGAACTCAAACAATTGGAAGTAGAGGGAAAATGGAAAGAGTTGTATGAAGCAAAGCAAAGAGAGCTGGAAGAAGAAATTGCAAGACTTCAAAAAGAGAGAATTGATGTTTTGTTAACTGCAAAATTTACTGAAAAACAAATTCCACTTGAGTTGAAAAATTATCTCAATATAACAGATCCTGAACAAATCGATGAAATCGTAGAAGGATTAAGCAAGATACTTTCATCATATACACAAAAGCAAATTGAAAAGTTAAAATCCACAAGTAATGTTGTGATAAAGGGTAGAAACGAAACATCATCAAACGAAAACAAGATTGAAGCAGAAGTAAAAAAATACATAACAACATCTGAAGGTTATAAAAAACCATGGTAGAAGGAGGTAGAAATCTATGCCTATTACAGAGGTAAGCAGCACACCTGAATTTCTTTTGAATAAACATTATGTGACAAAGACAGTGACTTTAGATGCAACTGCATGGTCGGATGATAAATACGCAAAAGCTGGAACTGTAGTTGGGATTGTAACTGCAAGTGGAAAGGCAGTACCATATAACGATTCAAACACTGATGGCTCTGAAGTAGCAGTTGGAATATTACTCGAAAATGTTGATCTTAACAACGGAGATCAACCAGCTGCAATAATAATTCATGGCTTTGTTGATAAATCAAAACTTGTAGGCTATGATGCCGCATGTGAAGCTGATCTTCCGCTTATTTACTTTGAATAAAAAACAATGAAGTGAAAGGAGGAATAAATAATGGCTGTAACATTAGCTGATTTTCTTGAAGGAAAAGCGACAATTGCATATCTTAAACAAAGACCATCAAGGCAATTCATACTTGAAGGAATTTTGCCTTACAAATCAATTGATACACTTGAATATGAACATATAATTGGTGACTTTATGGATCCGGTAGTAGCAGACTTTGTAGCTTATGGTGCTGATGGAAAATATGTAGGAAGAGATGGCTTGAAAAAATTCATCGAGGAACTCAAACCTATTAGAATTCATAGGAGGCTTGATGGAAAACTCTTGATCAATGCAAAGAAATACAAAACCGATGAACCAATAGTCAAAGAACTCTTTAACGATGTTGGTTATGTTTACGATTCAGTAAGAGTCAGAGTTGAAAAAATGAGAGCTGATGTTTTGACATCTGGAAAACTTACCGCAACTGGAAACGTAGCTTTCTCTGTAGATTATGGAATTCCAACTGAAAACCAAAAGTCTCCAGCAGTTCTTTGGAGTGATACTACCAATTCAAACCCAATTCAAGACATGATTGATTGGTACAATACACTTGATTTTGAACCAGAAGGCGGAATAATCTCTAAGGAGATACTCAATTACCTCGTGCAAAACGTTAATGTCAGGAAAGCAATCCACGGTGACAACGGTGCAAATCAATATGTAACCCTTGAAATGATAAACAACCTTCTCTCACAACTTGGACTTCCAAAACTTGCAGTAAACAAAGATTACTATAGAGCCGCTGATGGATCAAAAGCTTACTTCTGGCCATCTAACAAAATGGTCTGGGTTGGTTCCAACATAGGATATGCTCTCATGGGTCCAACTGAAGAATCTGTACTTGAAAAAGGCGTTGTTAAAACTGATAAAGGAATCTATGTACAGGTTGTTGAAGAACAAAGACCACCAAGAATAATCACAACTGGTTCCGCTACATCCATAATAGCATTACCAGGAGTAAATGAAATATTCATAGCAACTGTTCTTGCTTGATAATTAAAAGGGGCTTTTTGCCCCTTTTTCTTTAATAACAAAAAGGAGGGATTACATGAAATACAAATATCGTGTAAAAAAGATGATAGTTACATACAAAGGTAAGGATTATCATCCAGGAGAAATAATTGAAACAGACCTTGAATTAAAGCATCCATATCTTGTAAAGGTCTCAACAAGCAAGAAAAAGTCAAATGCCAACACTGCAGAAGGTGATAGTAATGACAAACCTGGAAGCACTGAAAGCAACACTCAAGGATCAGGAAAACAAAATAATGAGTGATGAGGAGTACAGAAGCCATCTAGAACTTAAGGGAATTAATCCAGATGATACGTTTGATCCAACAAATCCCAACGATATAATGCTTGCAAAGGCGGATATTTTAGAAGATATAGTAGCACATCCAGTTAAATGGAATGCATATAAGCAAGGTGAAATCAACGAAGAAGTGAATCCAGAACAAATCTTAAAGGTAGCTCAGCAAATTAGATTAAGATATCAGAAGGTGATCTAAATGACACTTACAATTGTTCAGGAAAATACAACACTTGATTCTTGGGGTAATCCTGTTACTTCTACAGCTGAAACAAATTACGAAATAGATGCAAAAGACTTTCAACCATATGCACACGGCGGGCTTTCAGATAGCGCAAATATAACGGATGATGGAATGTTAAAACACAGGTTCAGGAAACTATTTTTAAAGGATTCTCTAAAAAATCTTCAAATTGATGTTGGAAAAACAATAAAAGTTGATGGAAAGCAATATAAAGTAAGTGAAATCCAGGAATATGAAAAACATAAAGAGGTAATCTGCTATGTCGTGGAATAAAACACCGGATGAATTGATTCAAAAATTAAGAAATTATATTGCTCAGGATGATAGAAATATTGAGATGATTCTACACCGAATTGGTCAGGAAGCTGTCAACTGGGCAAGAGAGAATGGGAACTACACAGATAGAACAGGAAATCTAAGAAACAGTATAGGATATGTGATTTTCAAAGATAGAGTAGATATAGCTTTTGAAGGAAACCAACCTGCAAAGCAAAATAAAGACGTGATAATCAATTTAACAAAAGATAAGATACCAAATAAAGGCTATGCACTTGTAGTGTATGCTGGAATGGAATACGGCATTTATGTTGAAGCAAAGGGATATATTGTACTTTCAGGTGCTCTTGAAAATTCACCAACAGCCAAAGCACTGAAACAGGCATTGAAGAAGGTGAAAGGATGATTCACGACGAAATAGCAAGTTCTTTTTATGCCAAGCTTAATGGAATTGGTCCACCTGTTTTCAAACACATGGCAAATAAAGCGGGAGAAAGAATAGTTGTACAGGTCAAAGCCAATACAAAAGATATACTCCAGACTGCTCAGGTCTGGATTATTTTTTATGCAGAGACAATAAACAACCTGCCAAATACAGTTCGATTAAATGAACTCAAAGATTCAATTGAAAACG
>JAGGWC010000223.1 GCA_021157645.1 Candidatus Cloacimonadota bacterium
CTACGTTTGTAGTTGAGAATAAACCCGGTTCGGGTGGCATTGTTGCAATGAAAAGGCTACTTCAATTACCATCGGATGGTTATACACTTTTTGCCTGCACAAAATCAAATATTTCTAAGATCGTATCTACCGGTGGTGAAGCTTATATTGAGGGTATAGATTGGGCTGCGATGATGATGGCAGACCCGGAATGCATAATAACTCATAAAAAACAAAAAGTAAACAGTTGGGAAGATATTGTTACTGATGCAAAAAATAAAGATGGCGATCAACTTTGGTTAGGACCTGCAAATGGTGGATTGGATCATGTCACAGCTTTAAAAATTTGGGATGAAGCAGGAATAAAAGCTAAGTGGATTCCATTTAAAAGCGGAGGTAAAGCCAGAGCTGCATTATTGGGTGAACAAGGTGTAGCTTATGTGGGAAATCCACGCGAAGTTCTTGGAAATGACGATCTGCAGATCGCAGCTGTTTCCAGTTCAAAAAGATTAGCTCAATTCCCAGATGTTCCTACTTTTAACGAATTGGGAATAAGTGGTTTGGATAACGAATTCATGTGGCGCGGATTCGTACTAAAAAAAGGAACTCCTCCTGAAATTAGAGAATGGTTTGAAGAACTTTTTACTAAAGTGAATAATGACCCTGAATGGCGTGAGTATTGGGAAAGAGGCGGAATCGATGTTATTTATAAAAGTTCTGATGAATTCACGAAAATAGTACATGCCGATAAGGAACAATTTACTCATTACCTTCAAAAAATTGGCATAATAAACACTGAGGCAACGAATTTTATTGCAAAACTTTCTACAGGTAAATCATTATCTTTTCTTGTTATTTTCTTTGTAATCATTTTTCTTGTCATTTGGTTTTTTGTAAGTCGTTCACCAAACAACAAATATCTTAGTAAGATCATGCTCCCTGTATTTTTCATCATACTTTCAATCATTCTTTTCATTATTTCATTCTCTTTCCCAAATAACGAGAAAGTAGGACCTTCGGTAATCCCTCGACTTTGGATTATCATATTGATTCCTTTAAATATTTATCTTCTCATCGATATTTTACGTAAGAAAAAGAAGGTCGAACATAAAGATGAGAACAAAAAAACCGTATTCGGTTTCATTGGATTATTGATACTTTATTTAATTAGCATTTTTTATCTTGGATATTTCATAAGTTCATTTGTTTTTTTATTTATAGGAATGTACATGTTGGATTATCGTAAATATCTAACAATAATTCTGATTTCTGCAGGCTGGTTATTATTCTCATATTTGATATTTTATAAACTGCTATATGTTCCATTGCCAATAGGCAAATTAATAGAAATGATATTTTAGAGGATAGATATGGAAATATTAACAAATATGGCTCAGGGATTTGGTTTTGTATTAGGATGGCAACCAATATTATTTATTGTCTTAGGTGTAATAATGGGGATTTTAGTCGGCGCAATGCCGGGTCTTTCCCCTTCGATGGGAGTTGCATTACTAGTACCTTTCACGTATGCAATGTCACCAACTTTAGCATTGATACTTCTTGTTTCTATCTATATTGCTGCAAATTATGGTGGCTCTATAACTGCTGTTACAATCAATGCTCCGGGTACACCCTCGTCAGTAGTCACATCTTTCGATGGCTACCCTCTAACTAAGCAGAATAAACCCGGAATGGGATTGGGAGTTTCTTTGGTTTCATCTACAATTGGTGGATTTATTGGAACCATAATATTAATTTTGTTTAGTGTACAATTGGCTAAAGTTGCTGTAAAATTTCATCCTGCTGAGTATTTTGCTTTAGCAATTTTTGGGTTGACCACAGTAGCAACTCTCGGTGGGAAAAATTGGGTAAAAGCGTTCATTGCTGCGATGTTTGGTCTGCTTATTAATACTGTTGGAATAGATCCGATTTCAGGTGTTAGCAGATTCACTTTCGGTTCAGTTCATCTTTATGACGGATTTTCTTTAATACCTGCATTAATAGGACTTTTTGCTCTTAGCGAAGTTTTTAAGCAAATCGACGAACAGAATTTTAAGAGCAAAAAAATTGAACTAGAAAAAACACAATGGCCTACAATTGCTGATTATTGGAAATTGAAATTAACCATTGTTAGATCGTCAATAATGGGGACTCTTATTGGAATTTTTCCAGGTGCAGGAGCTACAATTGCTTCATTTATCTCTTATGATGTAGCCAAAAGAACAAGTAAAGAACCTGAGAAATTTGGACATGGAAGCCTGGAAGGAGTTGCTGCTGCCGAAGCTGCAAATAGTAGTTCAGTAGGTGGAGCGTTGGTTCCACTTCTAACTCTTGGAATTCCAGGAAGCGCTTCTACAGCCGTACTTATCGGAGCTTTAATGATCCATGATCTTACTCCTGGACCTCAACTTTTTAATAATAACCCAGAAATTATTTACGGATTATTCGCTAGTTTACTAATTGCAAATATCGTTTTATTGGTTCTTGGTTTATTTGGCAGTAGATTATGGGTTAAGGTTACTGCTGTTCCCAAAAAGATTCTTTATCCCATGATATTTACAGTATCAATAATCGGCAGTTTTGCTGTGAGATATTCCTTCTTTGATATTGCAGCATGTCTTGGATTTGGAATTTTCGGCTGGATATTGAGAAGATATAATTATCCGGTAGCACCTATTGTATTAGGGATTGTACTGGGAAACATAGCCGAGACAAATTTCCGTAGAGCGGTAATGATGGGAGATTATACCATCTTCTTCACCCGCCCAGTGAGTTTGATTCTATTGATATTGGCACTTGTTTCATTTGCATGGCCAATTCTTCAAAATAAAATATATAGTAAAAAAGAATTTTCTAAATTGAAAAA
>JAGGWC010000082.1 GCA_021157645.1 Candidatus Cloacimonadota bacterium
CCGTAAGTCATGATAATGCCGAAAATATTTGTTTTAAATCCCAGTCCATCAGCCATTCCAACTGCAATAGCAATTAATCCTTTCAAAGCAGAAGCAAGTTCCACTCCCTTAATATCTCTGCTAAATTCAAATTTTAAAAGATCGTTCTCAAGTTTTTGTTGTAATTGGAATAGAAGTGCAACATCTCGTGCTGCAAGAATAGCTTTAGCCGGAATCCCTTCAGCAAGTTCACGGGCGATTGTTGGTCCTGCCAGATTGGCGAATTGAACCTTAGGCAATTTTGCCATAACGGTTTCCCAAACAGTTTTTAGGGTTGTATGCTCAACTCCCTTGGAAGCATTCACAATAATGAATTCTTCGGTATTATGTGCAATAAATTCATCTGTAAGATCATCTATGAAACGGGAAGGAATAGCAGTAATAACAATATCATTTTTCTCTATCTGTCGCGAGAATTTCTTCTCAATAACTATATTTTCAGGTAATTTAATACCTGGCAGGAATTTGACTTCTCGAGTCTTATTTATCTCATTTGCTTCCTGTTCGTTTATCGTCCAAAGATAAACTTTATTCCTTTTGGAAAAAATCATTGCAAGTGTAGTTCCCCAATTTCCAGAACCGATCACGATTATGTTACCAAGCTCTTCCATAACTTTACTCCAACTAAATTTTTATAAAAACCACTCTTAGATGTGTAAAATTATAGTAAAGATTTTTTTGGATTTGGTTTAGAAATGTTTTATTGGAGAAAGTTTTCCCATTCTTTATAAAAAGATTATAGAAATAAAGTTTTCTTGTATCGGTGCGCCATTCGAAGCTCACGAGTTTTACGAGTGAGCGAAGACTGGTGGGTGATACGGGATTTGAACCTGTGACCTCTACGATGTCAACGTAGCACTCTAACCAACTGAGCTAATCACCCACTTAAAAAAGTGAAAAAAATATCTATTATTTTTCGTTAAGCTTTGGAGAATTTAACCACGGATTTACACCAACCTTCGTCAAGACTTTGGCTTGGCAAGCAGATAGGCACGGATGAAAAAAGTAAATACTTTTATATTTAGATTTGTTTTAATAATATAGTAATCTAATCATACTCAAGTCTCAATTTTTTATCTACTAAAGTTGACTGTATAATATCCTGCCATTCGGAATTTTGCCATGTGCCAAGTTTCTCATGTATTAAAAAATATTTCTGAGGAATAGGATGAGTTCCGAGTACAACCTCTAAACCATATTTGGTTTCGATAAAATTAGTGAAATCTTTAATATACGGACAAGGTGGATAGCCAACAATAAGCCCTGTAGCAAGATGGATTTTTGTTACTCCGTTTTTCATCATTTCATTCACGGCATATTCAATGTTTCCACCTGGACAACCGTCACATGTTGTATAGCCCACAAGTTCTACATCCATATCTTTATAACGGGCAAAAGCACCTTCTCTTTTCCGTAATGATCGGAAACATTTCCCTCCGGCACAACGACGATAACGATCACAAATAATGATACCAATATTTTCCTTCATGTTATTCCTCCACCATTTCAAACATACTCATTTGCGCTTGATTCGGTTTCATATTAAAATGTTTATATGTTTTTATAGTTGCTTTTCGTCCTTGAGCTGTTCTATCAAGAAATCCCTGTTGGATGAGGTAGGGTTCATAAATTTCTTCTACAGTTCCGGGATCTTCTCCCAGAGCAACAGCTAATGTTTTCAATCCAACAGGTCCACCGTTATAATTTTCAATTAATAATTTCAGCAGACGTTTATCCATATCATCAAGTCCTGCAAAATCAACATCTAACATTTTAAGAGCTTTTATTGCTATTTCTTGTGTAATAACTCCATCACCTTTTATTTGAGCATAATCGCGGACACGTCGTAAAAGACGGTTTGCCACACGTGGAGTTCCACGACTACGGCGAGCCATCTCTTTTGTTCCGGCATCTTCCAGCGGAATATTCAATAATCCAGCAGAGCGCTTAATAATATGTTCAATACTTTTCACATCGTAATAATCCAGACGCAGAACTAAACCAAATCTAGCTCGCAAGGGAGAGGTTAATAGTCCTGCCCGTGTAGTTGCACCAATAAGTGTGAATGGTTCAATATCGATTGAAAGTGAGCGTGCAGCCGGACCGCTGTCGATGATAATTTCCATTTCAAAATCTTCGATAGCAGGATACATATATTCTTCCACTACATGATTCAACCGGTGAATTTCATCGATGAAAAAAACATCGTTTCTCTGCAAATTTGTTAATATTCCTGCCAAGTCGGGAGCTTTTTCCAATACAGGACCAGAACTCACTTTTACTTCCACGCCAAGTTCATTTGAAATAATATAGGCGAGAGTAGTTTTTCCAAGCCCCGGAGGACCGTAAAACAGAATATGATCGAGAGGTTCTTTACGTAGTTTTGTCGCCTGAATGGAAATGTCTAATATCTCCTTGATCTTTTCTTGACCAACAAATTCATTCAGCGTTTTCGGGCGTAAAGTACGATCAAAATCTTTTTCTTCCGGTAAATTACCGGGATCTATAATTCTTTCTAACATTTTATTTATCCTCTATATTTTTTCCATAACAACAATAAGATTAAAGCAGAAATTACTATTCTGATGACAAGGAAAAAAATAAATAATGAATCTCTATAAGAAAAAAGATGTGAAAATATAAACCAGATATAATACAATTGACCAATAATGACAGCGAAAGCAAAACTCCAAGCAATAATAGGTTTCTTCTCATATTCTTTTTTTAGTGGGTATTGCCGGAAGATCATGTTCCAAACTAGATAACCTCCGCCGATAATGAGTATTGCCAGAAATCTGGGTAAAAGCATAAATTCTCCTTTTTTATTTGCTTACGACTTTACACGAATAATCACAGGTAAATAACGATAATGTCAAATTATTCCTTCACTGCGATGGTTGCAGGACTTTTTCTTCCTATTACAGGACCGTCCATTACTTTGAAGCCAACTGAGATCATATTTTTTCTGATTTGTTTGGCACAACTGTAGGTGCTTAGTTTTGCTCCAATCTTCATTTTATTGTATATTTTTTGGAAGATCTCCTCACTCCACATTTCAGGTTGTTTTTTGGGAGAAAACGGATCGAAAAAAACTCTATCGAATATTTCGTTGGACAGTTCATCAATTTTTTGTAATGCATCTCCCAACAAAATTTGAATTCTATTGTTGTTATTATCGGTAACATCCAGGTTTTCTGCAATATCCCTAAAAGCATCAAATTTGATTTTTAAAATATCAAGGATTTCAATATCTTTCATTGCTTCAATTATTTTGAGATCATTTTCCAAACCGATTATTTGTAAATTATCGTGATCTTTGCAAGCAGCTATAGAATTATAACCAAGTCCAAAACAGAAATCGAGAATATGCATTCCGTTTTCTATTCCCAATGCATTCACATGTTTTTCAAATGCTTCTTCAATTGCTCCGGATATAGTGTGATAATGTTCACCGGCTATTTCGCTAAAAGCAGTGTATGAGCCGTCTTTTGTTTTTACTAATTTCATATCTCTATTCCGAGGTTGTCATCCTATCCGTTCTCTATTGCTAACTACTGCGAAGGACGAGAGTTTGGTTTCAGCCA
>JAGGWC010000071.1 GCA_021157645.1 Candidatus Cloacimonadota bacterium
AGAATGGAAATAGAACATTGGAAAAGTTAAACGTTATCCAGTTAATCTTGTTAATCCCGTCTGAAAAAAGGAAGAGTTAATGACAGAAAACGTATTTAATGATAAGGCGTTGCAGAATTATCTTAATCAGATTGCCGAGATAGAACCTCTAAGCAGAGAAGAAGAGCATGCTCTGGCTATCAAAGCTCAAAAAGGTGATAAAGCTGCTATCGAAAAACTTGTTACTTCCAATCTCAAGTTCGTAGTTAAGATTGCAGCGAAATATCAAAATAGAGGACTTACCCTTTCAGAATTAATCAGTGAAGGCAATATGGGTTTGATAAAAGCAATTGATAAATTTGATCCTAAGTTGCATAATAAACTTATTTCTTATGCTGTTTGGTGGATCAGGCAAAAGATACTATTTGCTCTTGCAGAGAAAACTTCGGTTATTAGAATGCCGCTTGGAAAAGCAACACAGGCAAATAAGATCAAATATGCCAGAGATAAAGTTTTCAGTGAAACTGGACACAGGGCAACTATTGAAGAGATCTCTGAGATCACAAATCTTGATGAAAACGCAATAAAAAAAGTAAGTGAGCAAACAAAGAATACACTTTCGATTGATAATGCTGATTTTTCAAGAAATCAAAGCAATGTTGCGCTTAGTGAGTTGCTTACGGATAGAAATGGAGTCGATCCCAAAACATTGTACTATCGTGAGAAAGTAGAAGAAAGTATTGATAGATCTATTAACGCTCTTGGCTCTCGTGAAGCCTATATTGTGAAACAGTATTTTGGTCTGGAAGGTGGAAGATCAAAGAATTTTGCACAAATTGGAGAAGAATTAGGATTATCCCGGGAGCGGGTGAGACAGATACAAAAAGCAACTCTAAAAAAAATACTGGAAGATTCTTATAGTGAAATTGATAACGACTTGGATAATCTATTGAAATAGTTGATTTGGGATCAATCATCAATCCTTATACTTCTTCATCTTCCAAGATAACATCTTCGATATTCTCGTTCCCAAACAGAGGTTTAGGAATGTAAAAACTATATTTCTTCATTTTCTAAGACTATATTTTCTAAGCGTTTATCTTTAGTTATTTTTACATCACCAATTATTTCAACGTTTCTTCCAAAGTAAACATCACCGGTAACTTTTAGCGTATTGCATTTTTTCAAAGATGGAATTCCCGTTGCAAATCGTTTATCAAACTCATTTATATCTTTATAAAATACTTTGTGTAATTCAATATGCGGAACTTTACCATATTCATTAACCAATTTCAATTTATAATCAGGTGTGAGTTCATAAGCATCACTTAAAATTGCCAGCATATCATTTGTCGTTTTTACAGGAGCAAATCTATCACGATTAACTATAATTGCACGTGAATTTTTAAATACACTTATTGCTGCTCCCATGGCGGATTCCAACTGATAAACTTTTTCTCCATCAACTTCTTTTTTATTCAATATCATTGTGAGAGGAAGTAGATATCTGGTTTCATACAGTCGCTGTTTTAACGCTTTCAAATTTACCCAAAGATTGTTAGTATTAAAATAAGAATATCTATTAATATCTTGAAAAAGTGACACCTCATCATCTGGACATTGAGCAGTTTCCCTAAGCATAAGCTGTCCTTTTTTTGTCTGTGCTAAATGTCCGCCTTTCTTATCCATTTCAGTTCGCTTACAAATTTCCATCATGAAGGGTAATTTTTCTTCAGCAAAATGAGCTAAAATTTTTTCATCAATTACTGCACCAAGATTATCGGAGTTGGAAATAAATGCATACTCAAATCCCTGTGTTATTAGTTTTTCCAGAACACCAGAAATTGCCAGAGCAGTGTATATTTCACCATGCCCAGAAGGATTCCAATTAAGATTATTTTTTTTATTTTTTAACGGAGAAAGATCACTTGATTTGATTTTGGGAAATTTATTTTGCAAAAAATCTAATGGAATATGAGGGAGAGGTAAATTGCTATACTTTTTCAAATAGGAAAGTGAATCTTTCTGAGTATTAAAGCTATGCATCAAGATCAGCGGAATATCTTTGTCTGATTTTTTTCTTAAGTATAATATCTGCTGAACAATAACATCCAGAAAATTATATTCTCCTTTTATTTTAAGAAGTGTTTTCGCCTTCTTTAAACCCATGTTCGTGCCAAGTCCGCCATTCAGTTTTATTACAGCAAGTTTTTCTAATGGAGAAGATATGGCAGATTCCAAGTTATTATAATCAATAAGATTTTCCTCTGCAGGAGGTTCTATCTCGGATTCTGAGAGTGTTCCGGTTGCGCCTTCAAGAATTTTATAATAGGAATTGGAAAATGATTGGATCACCAGATCTTCTAAGCCTTCATGTTCCATTATTTGAATAAATTCTGTTAAGTAACTTTTCATGTTTTTCCTATAAAATAAGTTATAAATTAATTTTTTTAGCAATTGAGATATTCTTCTTCTTATTCCCTTCTCTATTGCGATTGATAATCAATTCCCCCAGAAGACCAATCGAGAAGAATTGTAATCCGATTATCATTAAAAGAGTTCCCAAATATAGGAGTGGACGATTATATAATGCTACCCCAAATCCCAGTTTCATAATCGAGAGATAAATGGCAATAATGAACCCAACGATACCAAATACAAAACCGATTCTACCAAATAAATAGAGAGGGCTGTGAATATACCCGGTTACAAGTTTCACTGTGAGGAGATCTAGAAATCCGCGTAAATACCGTTCCGAGCCATATTTGGTTTTTCCAAATTCTCTTTTGCGGTGATGAACAGGGATCTCAGCAACTTTGAATCCTAGAGAATCAGCGAGTGCCGGAATGTAACGGTGCATTTCACCATAAATATCAAGCTCTTTAATAACTTCTTTTTTGTATGCTTTAAATCCGCAATTATAATCATGTAGTTTTAGTTTAAATGTATTGGAAGTTACTTTATTATAAAGTTTAGAAGGCCATGTTTTTGAGATCGGATCGTGGCGTTTTACTTTCCAGCCAGTAACCATATCATATCCTTCATTCAGTTTTTTTATAAATTTCTCTATCTCTTTTGGATCATCCTGAAGATCTGCGTCCATTGTAAAAACAATATCTCCATCCGCTGCTTGAAATCCTACATTCAAACCTGCTGATTTCCCAAAATTCTTTCTGAATTTTATTAACTTAACATTCTTATCTTCCACTGCTAATTTCTGTAATATACCATAGCTTTCATCAGTACTGCCGTCATCAATAAAAATGATTTCATATTCATAATTTTTGATATTTTCTATGATCTCAGAATATAATTGTTTTAAACTATTTTGTTCGTTAAAAACAGGTATAACAAATGATAATTTCATTTTTCCATCCTTACATTTTATCTATTGATTTGTTAAAAGAACATATTAATAAAACTCATAACCAATCCAGAAGCTATTGGGATTTTTATATTATCATCTAATGGAATCCATGAAAACTCTGCAATTGTTGCTGTTACAGCACCTATTAGTGCAACTACAGGATGCAAGAAGAGAAGCCCAAAAACAAAACATCCTGCAAAACAGGCTAAACTTCCTTCCAAACTTTTACTTGTATTTAATATTTTTCTTTTACCAAATGGAATTCCTACAAGTGCAGCCAGTGTATCTCCAATTGCCAGAAAAGCGAGAGAGACAACAGCAATTTCCTTTGAAAAAAAGCCAATACACAATACTGCAGAGATCATCAAATATGTTGCACCTGTAAAATTGTGGATCTCATGTTTTCGCAGTAAAAGACCAACTAAATTAAAAAAGATACGCTTAAATGTTTTGTGCTCAAGTCGTGCAATATCAATAACCAGCGCAATGACAGTTAGTGGAATAAGAATTAGGAACATTATTTTCCGATTTTGAAAAATGAAATAATAAGAAAGAGGCAGCAATATCGAACTTACATGAAACGTTTTTCGAAATAATTCCTTCTTCTGTTTTTCTGTCATTTCAGTTTTATTTTACTCACAATAAATGATTTTGCAACATCCAGCATCAATTTAGGATCTCCTTTTACAGCTTCCGTAAATAAAGCTTTCAAGCTGAATTTATCTGAAGGTATTTTTTTACAGAAACCTACTAAATTATTAAATCTTTCATCTGTCATGAAGAGGAATTTTTCTTTCATTGAGTGCATAACTTTTTGTGTATTGCCTAATGTCTTATCCCATTCTTTGCGGTATTTTTTTAAAAATTTTGCATCGAATTTTCCTTTTTTAACAGCTTCTGCAGCAACCTTTCCGGCAATACTTCCAGCAATCATTCCCTGAACAATTCCACCACCGGTTATCGGATTCACCTGTCGTGCTGCATCTCCAACAAGCATAATATTATCCCGAACAATTTCTTTTAAAGTAGCTGAAGTTGGAACTCCACCAAACATGGTATAGGTAATTGTTGCATCAGGAAATCTCTTGGCCACGAACTCATCTAAATATTCTTTGGGACCTTTTTTGTGCGAAAGATGTCCGGCAATACCGATGCCAACATTTGCAGTACTATCAGATTTAGGAAAGATCCATACATAACCACCGGGAGAAACTTCATTTCCAAAATAGAATTCACACGTATCTTTTTTAATATCAAGGCCAGCAAGTGTATATTGTACACAAGTATCAATATCTCTGAGTGCAACAGTTGTATTTATTCCTGCCCATCTTCCCACGCGGGATTCTGTGCCGTCAGCAGCAATCACGATATCACATTTTACTTCTCGTGTTTTTCCCATATAACGGTATTTTACTCCGATGATTTTATCGTTTTCTTTTATCAGATCAAGTGCATTTGCTTTTGTAATTAATCTTGCTCCATGTTTTGCTGCAAGTTCGCAAAGTGCAGTATCAAATATTCTTCTCTCTAGAACATAGCCAACTCCATTATTATGCATGAATGCACTTTCATTATTCGGAGAAGTGAGTTTTGCAATATCTATCTGTGATGCAATCCAGCGTTTATCAATATCAATAAATGGGACAATGCCATTATGGGAAACACCTTCCGCACAGCGTACGGGAATTCCTGGTTCTCTATCACGTTCCAACATAAGAACAGAAGCACCGTTCTCTGCTGCAAATCTGGCTGCAACACTTCCTGCAGGTCCTGCCCCGATCACGACGATATCGTATTTATATTTTACCATTATTCACCTTCCTCGATAGCTTTTGCAGGACACACCTTCAAGCAATTCATACAGTTTGTGCATATATCGTTATCGATCTTAACTTTGAATTCTGTTACAATAATAGCGTCAACAGGACATACTGCAACACAAGTTCCACAAATATCACATAATTCGGATATGACTTTCATAAAATATTTCTCCATTTACAAGATATGATTTTTTTCTCGGTAATCAATATATTTAAAAGATGAATCTGTAAAAGTGAAGACGACATTATAGGGCACCCCTTGTTCTATCTTATTCTCCAATTTATTAAATTGTATTCTTTGAGCATCTCGCTTAGGAAGATAATCTAAAAGAAGAAATTTTGGTTCAAGGTTTCCTTGCCCGAAGGGTTGCAACAGGCTATACTCCATTTTTATATATTCATTAAATTTATCCAGTTCTCTACTGGTGATTACAGCATCAATATCAATTCTTTTGTTATCTTCGATAGCTATTTGATTTTTATCAACATATTCTTCAAATTTTTTAATAAATTTTTCTACCTTATTGCTTCTAATTGTAAATCCAGCAGCTTTTGCATGGCCACCATATTGTATAAGATATTCACTGCAATAAGTGAACGCATCAACCAGGTTAAAACCATTGATCCCACGTGCTTCTCCAGCTGCAATACCGTTTTTATTCTTGATGAAAATTACGGGAATTTTATATTTTTTTGTAATGAAAGAAGCTGAATAGCCCAACAGCTCAAATGGTATTTGGTGATTAATATCTTTAAATATATAAAAATTTCCCAGTATTGGAGGAATTTTTGTTCGAATATAGTGGCGAATACCATCGAGTTTAGCTTCATGTTTTTTTTGTTGACTCTGCATTTCAGCAATGATAGCATCTTTTTCTTTATCGTGAGTTACTAACAATTTCATGCTTTTATGGTTACCATTTTTATCTCTACCGTTAGAGAGTAATTTGATAATGTAATGAATATTATTCATCCTTTGAGAATAATTGATCCCTGACTCCAGATAAGGACTTAATTTATAAAGGGTATTATTATCAAATGTGTTCCAAGTATCCAGTACTTCCTTTACAAATATTCTATTTACATCCAACAATGGAACTTTATCTGAAATAGTGCCAACCGCAACCCAGAATAGATAGTTTCTATCATCTGTTATTCCAGTTATTTCAGAAATTCTTTTTATTAGAAAATATACTACTCCAACACCTGCTATCATATCATATGGGAAATTGCAATCTCTTTGCTTGGGATTAACAATTGCCAGAGCTGGAGGTATAAGATCATCCTGTACAATATGGTGATCGGTTACAATCACATCACAACCAAGCCCCATGATCTCTGTAATTGCTTTCTTTTCAGATACACTACCATCAACCGTAATAACTAAATTGAATTTTTCCTTTTTTACCTTATCAATAAAATTCTGCTGAATTCCATGGTTATCTATTAGTCTGTTGGGGATATAATAAAAATGATTTTGAGAACCAAGTTTCTCTAAAAAATCATATAAAATATATGTTGCCGTGATACCATCAACATCGTCGTGTCCATAAATAATAATTTTCTCTTTTTGTTGAACGGCATTAATGATTCTATCAGCAGCAATATTAATATCTTTGAGTAGTGAAGAATCCGGCAAATCGGATATTGAAGAGTAAATAAAGGAATCACTGATTCCTCTGTTAGCCTTTATCTGATCAAAGATAGAGTCTTTATCAGAATGTTTAAAACTCCACCTAAAGTTCATTTAGTTTCTACCTGTCTTTATCCGCTTTAGGAATTTCACGGTGTTCAATTCTTTTGTATCGTTTCTTAAAAATATCAAAACCGGTAACTCCCAATGAGAACATTAAAGATTCATCACTGAGCCCATGTTTGTCTACATTTCCACGAGTTGTATAATTAACTGCAAATTCAATTTTTTTATTTGGAGATTTTAGGGGAATTGAAAAGCCAAAAGTAAATGCTTTTTCAATTATCTTTTCACTATTCACATCGAATGGAAGTTCACGGTAGTATCCACCGATTCTCAATGGAATTTTTTCATACCATGAACCATAACCACTTAGCGGATCGTATGCAAATCCCAAACCAAATTTTAATGTATTTTTATCATGATCTTCGGTATCTTGCCATATTTGATAATAACCATCAAAAGAAGCTTTGTATTTTTCTAAGAATTTCCAGGTAATTCCACCTGATATTTGTACTGGAACTTCAAAATGAAAATCATCACTTAATGTATCAGCGTAGGGAGTATGAGCATATTTATAGGTTTCAGCTCCTTCCAATTTTACATAGGAAGAATAGGCAATACCCAGAGAAACTTTACTAATCTTTTTAGAAAGTCCAACTGTAAATCCAGGGTTTTTGTAAATTTTCTCAATCTCGTATTTTGCATCTTCGTAATCATCATTTTCAAAATCAAGATTCCAATATCTGATTCGATGACCAAGATAATAATTCATTGCAACGCCAACGTTTACAATAGAGTTTTTGTATGCATAAACCATATCAGCTTTATAAAGAGAAGTACTCAATCTGTTGATTTCGGAATATTGCAATGTATCTTCAAAGCTTATAAAAGAATCATATTCAACTGCATTCTCGATGTTCCCTGATGCGATAGAATTAAAGCTGAATGCAAATCTATGCTTTTTTATTGGAATAGTCATTGTGAAATAAGGCATATAAATGCCATCATCACGAAATTCATTATTATCAGAATCTTTGTACCACATATACCCGAGTGAAGTTGCAGTTGAGAATAATACATTATTCGTTGTAGTTGCAATTGACGGGTTGTGTAAGTTTGGATTTATATGGAACATATCTGCAGATCCGGTTTCACCCATTCCTAAACCATAAACATCATTTCCGTAATATTCAAGCGGCATTCCATCAAATGAAAAAATTGAATTACCAGCTAATAGGAC
>JAGGWC010000137.1 GCA_021157645.1 Candidatus Cloacimonadota bacterium
TCCATTTGTGAGTTCCATTCAGTGCCTTTTGTAGTAAATGCGATTTTCATTTTTTGCTCCTTTATTTTTTGTCATCTTCGTGCTTGACACGGAGATCCATATGCTGCTCATAAAAAAGAGACGCTGTAGGACAGCGTCTTTACGGCAACTTTACGCTATTTTTTTTATCTCGTTCCAAGCTTCGGTCAGAGTATCTCTTAATTTACCTTTATCATATTCAACTATAGTTTTACCCAGTGTCATTGCCTTAGTAAAATTTTCGTCATAGGGTAAATCAGCTAAATGGATAATATTTTCTTCCTTAAGGAAATTTTTAACATCATCTGTAACTTTATTGTTCAAATCAGCTTTGTTAATTATACATCCTGCAGGAATTTGAAATTTCTTTACAAGTTGATAGACTCTTTTTAGATCATGCAATCCTGAAACTGTAGGTTCTGTAACCAAAACTACAAAGTGTGCACCTGATAAAGAAGATACAACTGGACAACCAATTCCCGGAGAGCCATCGACTACAACGAAATCTTTTTTAGTTTCTAAAGCTAACATCTTAGCTTTATTTTTAACATGAGCTACAAGTTTACCGGAATTCTCTGCTCCTATGCCAAGCCTTGCATGTATCATAGTATTATCTACTCTAGTTTCAGATATGAACCATTCTCCAACATTCTGTTCATTCATACTAATAGCTTCCATTGGGCAAACCCTAGCGCAGTAACCACAACCTTCACAATCCAAGGGATTTACAATGTATTCATCATCTTTAAATGGTATTGCATTCCAACGACAAACTTCAGAGCATTTTCCACATTTAACACATAAGTTCTGATCTATCTCTGCTAAGACACCGCTATAAAAATCTTCAGTAATTGAATTTTTAGGTTCCATCAATAGATGCATATCAGCAGCATCCACATCACAATCAGCAACAACAATATCTTGACCACCAAGATATGCAAAAGAAGCTGTTATAGATGTTTTACCTGTTCCGCCTTTTCCGGAGATCACTACAATTTCTTTCATACTTGACCTCCCGCATTTATATTTTTAATAAATTTACTAATTTTCTCAAGTTCAATTTTTACTTCAGGGATCTTATCATATAACAATTCTCCCCGAGAATAAAGTTCAGCAATATGTCTATCATTGGGTATTGTGGCTATGACAGGTATATTTTCTTTTTCACAGTAATCAATAACATCATTATTACCTATTCCGTGACGATTGACAACAACTCCAATTTCTTTTTTTAGAACTTTCATTGTATCTATCGCCAGTTTCAGGTCATGAAAACCAAAAGGTGTTGGTTCTGTAATGAGGATAACAAAATCAGCGTCTTTTGTTGCTTCGATCACTGGACAAGAAGTTCCGGGGGGAGAATCAAATAACTTTATTGTATCTTTTGGATATTTCTCATCAACAAATTCAAGTGTTTGAGATATTAATGGTACAGCTTGTTCCTGACCGATATCCAATCTACTTTCTATAAAATCTAGTTTATCGGCTTTGAATAATCTCATTTCCCCCATTTTCTCCTGTTTCATAGGAAGAGAATTTGTTGGACAAAGTTCACTACAGGCGTAGCAACCATGGCAAAGCTGAGGAAATACCATTACTTTTGTTTTCAGAGTAATTACTGCATGAAAATTACAAACTTTCTGACAATTTCCACATAAAGTGCAATTTGTAGGATTCCATTCAGGAACCATTCTAAATTTATCGTATTTTTCTATCAATGTACTTTTCAGAAATAATCCTGAATTAGGTTCTTCGACATCAAGATCGACTAAAACGACATTGTTATTTTTAGCTAAAAAGCTTCCTAAGTTAGTGGAAAGGGTGGTTTTTCCTGTACCACCCTTTCCACTCGCTATCGCTATTTTCATTTATACTATTCCTTAATGGTCACACTCATGATCAGGTCCATGATCGCACAAGTTATTACCATTTTTAAGTTCATTGTTTAAGTAGTACTCAACTAGTTTTGATGGTTCTTCAGAGTTTATGCCCATGAATACTTCAATATTATTCTGTGAAAATAATTGTTGAGCTTGTTGTCCCATACCACCCGAAATGATTGTACTAACACCTAGCGCAGCTAAGAATCTAGGGAATGTTCCCGGTTGGTGTTCTGGCGGAGATAGAAATTCTTTTTTTACAATTTTACCGTCAAAAGTTTCTACAACAGCAAATTTCTCGCATTGCCCAAAATGAGCACATAATTTTTTGTCAACTGTTGGTACTGCGAATAACTTTTTCATTTTGTTTCCTTTATAATTTTTTAAATTCCGCCAACTATTTTATAAGTCAACGATACTAACTCTCTTACTATTATCCAAAGAAAAAATTATAAACCGCTTGTGCATTGAGAACAGACGGTTTAAATCATTTATTTATTCAATAATTCTTCACGAACTAATGTGTTTCCACATTCGGGGCATTTTAGTTCAGTACAAGGTTTTCCTTGTTGATGAGGAATTTTTGCACCGCATTTAGCACAGACACACAAACCACCTGTTCCAAATGCACCACCGCTATTTCTTCCTCTACCTCCACCTTTTCCCAGACCTTGACCACCGCCACTTTGTCCTTTACCGTTACCGCCTTGTCCTCTACCGCCACCACTTCCGTTGCCACCGTTACTTCTTCCAAATATACTCATTTTGTATCTCCTTATCATAAAGGTATAAAATAATGACCAGTTTTTCTACACTAATTTTAGACAAAAATAATATGGAGGTAAAATTACCTCCATATCAGGGAGTCTCTATTGTCTAGTCTTCTTTCTTAGTTTCAGAGAGTTGTTTCTCTAAAGCACTTAGCTGATCTTTGAGAATTTTAATCTCATTTTCAACTAAAGTTTTTTCAGAAACATTAGGGATGAAATTAGAGTTATAGTTTCCACCTCTGAAACCAAATCCACCACCACCACCGAAGCCTCTTCCGCCTCCTCTTCTAAAACCACCACCAAAACCTCTTCCATAGTTTTGGTCATTTTCATAATAACCTGGACGATCATTGCCTGCACAATATCCCATCCCTCTTCCTGTCATTGGGCCATTTCCATTTGGTCCTGTTCTGTCACCTCTCGGCATAATTACCTCCTTAGTGTCAAAAATGGCACTGATTTATCTGTTTCTTCCTCTGCAACACCTACCATGTCCAAAATTGCCTGCAAAATTATTCAGGTTGTTTGAACCACATTCCGGACAAGTGGTTATGGTTGCGTTAATATCTATATTGAACATATGTCCACAAGAATTACATCTTATAGTATTTCTTCTAAAATGAATATTTCCACCTTCAATTGTTAGGACATTACCATTTATTAATAATCCTGCAACTTTTTTTCTGGCTTGTTCGATTAATCTTGTAAAAGTTGATCTTGAGATATTCATTTCTCCGGAAGCTTCTTCATGCCCAAATCCTAAGTGATCTGCTAAACGAAATGCTTCATATTCATCTAATGTTAAATAAGTTTGTATAAGTACTCTGCTGGGTACTCCTACCGGTTTGAACTCAGTGAACATTGGTGGTTTTAAGACGCTTCTATTTTTTTTAGGTCTTGGCATACCTTCTCCGTTGTTTAAGAGAAATATAATGAACATATGTGCAAAACGCAAGGGAAATTTAACTTTTTTTAAGATTACATATTATTTTAAAATATTTGAGTTTTATATTCGGCTTGTCGATTGATTTTAGAACTAATTTTTTTTAATAAAATAAGCAGAAAATATTTGACTTTAAATTTTAAAATATTATCTTCTTAGGACTCTAAGTAATCCTATAAAAAATTAAAATAAAAAAGGAGATGAAAATGTTGAGCTCAAAAGAAATAATGGATCTGGACAACAAGTATGGAGCACATAATTACCACCCTCTTCCTGTTGTAATATCAGAAGCCGAAGGTGTAATGGTGAGAGATCCGGAAGGAAAAGAATATATGGATTTCCTTTCAGCTTATTCAGCTGTAAATCAAGGTCACAGAAATCCAAAAATCATTAAGGCATTGATAGATCAAGCAGGTAAATGCACTTTGACTTCAAGAGCTTTCCATAATGATATAATGGGAAAATTCTTGAAAAAGCTTTGTGAATTCACAGGTTATGAAATGGCTTTGCCAATGAACACTGGTGCAGAAGCTGTTGAAACAGGTATCAAGCTTGCGAGAAGATGGGGTGTTGAGGTAAAAGGTATCGAAAATGGCAAGCAGGAGATAATCGTTGCAGAAGAGAATTTTCACGGAAGAACTACTACAATAATTTCTTTTTCTACTGATCCAGATGCAAGAATTAACTATGGACCTTATGCTCCCGGATTTAAGATTGTTAAATATAACGATGCAAAAGCAATTGAAGGAGCAATTACTCCAAATACTTGTGCAGTTCTAATTGAGCCTATTCAAGGTGAAGCAGGTGTTTATGTGCCTGACGCAGGTTATTTAAAAGAAGTTAGAGATATTTGTACTAAGAATAATGTTCTTTTTATAGCTGATGAAGTTCAAACCGGTTTCTTAAGAACTGGTGAGAGATTTGCTGTTGACCATGAAGGTGTAAGACCTGATGTTATGACCTTGGGTAAAGCTCTTGGTGGTGGAGTAATTCCTGTATCTGCCATTGTTGCAGATGAAAAATTTATGAAAGTATTTACACCGGGAACTCACGGATCAACTTTCGGTGGATATCCTATGGCTGCTGCAGTTGGTATTGCTTCTTTGGAAGTTCTCGAGGATGAGAATTTGAAGAAAAGTGTTCAAGATCTTGGTGAATTTTTCAGAGCCGAACTTAGAAAGATTAATTGTGCTAAGATAGTTGAAGTTAGAGGTAAGGGACTTCTAAATGCAGTAGTATTTGTTGATGATTTTGAAGCATGGGATGTTTGTATAGCTCTTAGAGATGCTGGTTTACTTGCAAAGCAGACCCATGGTAATATTATCAGATTTGCACCACCTTTGGTTATTACAAAGGCTGAAGTTGTAAAAGCATTAGA
>JAGGWC010000209.1 GCA_021157645.1 Candidatus Cloacimonadota bacterium
ATCTCTTTTGCTCTAGCTTGAGTAGTATTAATTCTTTCGTGTTTTACAAGGGAAGCAACAAGATTTTTAAGCATCAAATCACGATGCCCTTTTTCTCTACCAAATTTTCTTCCGCTAACTTTATGTCTCATAATTCAATCCTTATTTTTTGGTAGTAACTTTATTTTTGGCGTCTTCAATCTTCTTTCTCATACCGGCAACATTCATACCGAGAGAAAGTTCGTATTGGCCAAGTAAAGCATGAATCTCTTCCAGAGATTTCTTACCGAAGTTTCTATATTTCAACATTTCATTTTCATTCTTTTCTACAAGTTCACCAATTTTATCAATCTTTGCTGCAGAAAGACAATTACTGCAACGAACGGAAAGTTCAAGTTCATTCACATTTGTAGCTAATATTTTCTCCATTCTTTCCAGTTCTGGATCCATTTCAATCTCTTCAATATATTCTGGTTCCTTCTCGAATAGAACAACCGCATCATACAGATCTCTAAGTATTTTTGCAGAAAGATAAAGTGAATCTTTAGGATCTATACTTCCATCTGTAGTAATTTCCATTGTAAGTTTATCAAAATCAATACGCTCACCAACTCTCTGATTTCCAACTTCAAAATTTACTTTAACAATTGGAGAGTAAATTGAATCTATTGGAATAACTCCAACTGATTTTTCTTCCATATTATGATTGTCTGCGGATACATAGCCTCTACCGATTCCGATCCATAGTTCCATTCTGAATTCTACATCTTCAGTCATCTCTAAAAGTTCAAGATCTTCATTAATGATCTTTACATCTGCAGATCCCTGAATATCGGCAGCTGTGATCATGCCAATACCTTTATGCTCTAAAACAAGTTTCTCTTCACCAACCAGATCAGTTTGAATAACCAATTTCTTTAATTTGAGAATAAGGTCTATAAAATCTGAAGTTGATCCAGGGATAGCTGAAAACTCATGATGCAATCCTTCTATTTTTACATAACGTACTGCCGCACCTTGAATGGATGCGAGTAATACTCTTCTTAGTGTATTCCCTATTGTTGTAGCAAAACCAGATTCTAATGGTCCGATTTCAAATTTTCCGTAGGTCGAGCTATATGTCTTTTCATCGACTACTACTGATTCCGGCAATTGTAACGGTTCTAGGAATTTCATATAAAATCTCCTAATCTACTATTTGGAATAATATTCAACGATCAAACGTTCATCAGTATCAAGTTGGATCTGCTCACGAGTTGGGATACTGATAATTTGTCCTTTAAATTTATCTTTATCAACTTTGAACCAATCGATACTATCAACTTCTGTTGAAGCTTCCATAGCTTCCTGGATCAAAAGCATTTGTCTGCTTTTTTCCTTAATTAAAATTTCATCTTCTGCACGAACATTAAAGGAAGGAATATCCACCTTTCTATCGTTAACTAAAACGTGACCGTGACGAATTATTTGTCTGGCTGATTTTCTGGAAGGAGCAAAACCCATACGATAAACTATGTTGTCTAGACGTGTTTCTAATATCTGAAGTAAGTTTTCACCAGTAACACCAGATTTTTTTGCAGCCATTTTAAAATATTTTCTAAATTGTTTTTCTAAAACACCATAAGTTCGGCGTACTTTTTGCTTTTCTCTTAAATGTACACCATAATCACTCATTCTTTTTCTGAAACCTCGGGAGTTACCATGTTCTCCTGGAATAAATGGCCTTTTTTCAAAAGCACATTTTTCGGAGTTACAACGTGAACCCTTGAGGAACAATTTTGTTCCTTCTCTTCTACATAATTTACAAGATGATCCTGTATATCTCGCCATAATATAATCCTTATACTCTTCTAGTTTTTCTTGGTCTACACCCGTTGTGCGGGATAGGTGTTTTATCTTCGATCAATGTAATCTCTATACCATTTGCGTTAAGTGCACGAATTGCAGATTCTCTACCGCCACCAGGACCTTTTACAATAACTTTAACCTTATTCACACCCATTTCTGTTGCTGCTGCTGCTACTTCTTCTCCTGCAAGCTGTGCTGCAAATGGTGTACTTTTCTTCGATCCTTTATATCCAATCTTACCGCCACTTGACCAGGCAAGAAGATTTCCAGCTTTATCAGTTAAAGAAACAATTGTGTTGTTGAAACTGGAATGAATATGAGCTACTCCTTCATTATATGAAAGTCTTACTCTTTTCTTCTTTCTAACTTTTGTATTTACTTTTGCCATTATTCACTCCCCTACTATCTCTTTCTGCCCTTACGGGTTCTGGCATTCGTATGAGTACGTTGTCCACGAACCGGAAGACCAGATTTATGACGGATACCGCGATAGCAGTTAATTTCCATAAGGCGTTTAATATCCATTGCCTTTTGTGTTCTCAAATCACCCTCAACAACATAATCATCAAGAATGATCTCACGTATTTTTTTTTCCTGCTCAATATTGAGATCTTTAACTTTTATGTTCTCATCAATATCTAACTTCGTGAGAATTTGTTCAGCAGTGGATTTACCTATTCCGTAGATATAGGTAAGCCCGATAACTATTCTTTTTTCTCTTGGTAATTCTACCCCTGATATATGTGCCAAGCTTCCTCCTTATCTAACCTTGACGTTGTTTATGCTTCGGATTACTAGAGCAAATAACTCTAATAACACCTTTACGTTTGATTATTTTGCAATCTTTACACATTTTTTTAACAGATGCTCTAACTTTCATCCCATTCTCCTATTTATAACGATATACAATACGCCCACGATTCAAATCGTAGGGAGATAATTCAACTTTAACTTTATCACCTGGCAAGATCTTAATATAGTGCATTCGCATTTTACCAGAACTGTGAGCAAGAATTTCATGCCCATTTTCTAATTCGACTTTAAATGTTGTATTAGGAAGTGCCTCCGTTACAACACCTTCAACTTCAATAACACCTTCTTTAGCCATAATATCTTACTCTCTAATACTCAGTTAAAAGTTCAGCTTCATTCCGAATCAATTCTTCAGCAAATTTATTGATATCGTAAGTGCTTATACCAGATATGATAATTTCATCCAATTTATGAAGCAACAATCCAACAATGCGATTACTTTCACGCATTTTGGCGATCTCACTATTATTCTTGATTGTTATCATACTACTTCATCTCACTATATTTACAAATAAAGATCTATCTACTTCTTCCGTGAAGTTTTCCTTTTTTCATGAATCCTTCGTAGTGTCTCATTACAAGGTGAGATTCGATCTGTTGAAGAGTATCCAACGCCACACCAACGATAATGATAAGACCGGTTCCTCCAAAATAGAATGGAAGATTAGCCCATTTCGACATAAATTGGGGCATTACTGCAATAAATGCGAAGAATATTGCACCCGGTAGTGTAATTCTTGTTAGTACATTATTAATGTAATCCGATGTCTTTTTCCCTGGTTTACGACCAGGAATAAATCCACCATATTTTTTCATATTCTCTGCCATTTCAATGGGATTTAAAACCATTGCTGTATAGAAATAAGCAAAGAAAACGATTAGCCCAACATAAAGGACAGTATATAAAAATGCCCCAGGTGATAAATACCCTACTAGTACATTCATAAAATCACTATCTTTAAAGAAAGTAGCTATCGTACGGGGAAACATTAATATTGAAGATGCGAAGATAATGGGAATCACACCAGCAGTGTTTACTTTAAGAGGAATATGTGTACTTTGTCCACCATAAACCTTTCTCCCAACAATCCTTTTTGCATATTGAACCGGTATTTTACGCACACCTTCTGTTATTAAAACAACAGAAGCTGTAACTGCAACCATAACCAAAAGTACAGCAACAGCCGTGAAAATACTCATTGCTCCAACTTTTACCATTTGGAACATTTGTGCAAAGCCAGCTGGATAACGAGCAATAATGCCGGCAAAGATAATCAATGAAATACCATTACCAATACCGTGTTCTGTAATTTGTTCTCCAAGCCACATGATAAACATTACGCCAGTAACCATTGTCACAACACTCGTAAAAATAAATAAGAACCCAGGATTTGGAACTGCACCTTCTACACCCGATTGCAGGAACATACTGATACCCATTGCATTAAAAGCTGCAATAAATACTGTTCCATATCTAGTATATTGTGCTATTTTCTTTTGTCCTTCAGCTCCTTCTTTCTTCAATCTTTCAAATAATGGAATAACTCCACCTAAAAGTTGAATAACAATTGAAGTTGTAATATAGGGCATAATACCTAGTGCAAAAACAGATGCACGTCCAAGATTACCACCAACAAAAAGATCGAACATACCAAATAGGTTTCCACCTGATTGACTGGCGCCACCAATGAATTGTGATAATGCGTCTGAATTTATTCCAGGAATGGGAATATAACTTCCCAATCTATAGATTACCAGAATCAACGCTGTGAAAAGAATTTTCTTTTTGAGATCTGGTATTTTAAAAACATTAGTTATACTCTTCCACACTTTAAATAACCTCCGCAAATCCGCCTTGCTTTTCGATCAACTCTTTAGCAACTTTAGAAAAAGCATTAGCTTTAATTATTATCTTTTTGTTAAATATTTCAGATCCCTTTGCAAGAATTTTTACTGGAGCGATCTCTCTAGCTTTTGGCTTGCGGATCAAATTTAGTTCTTCAAGTAATGGAATATCAAATTCTGTTGCTTTTAATTCTTGAAGATCACTTAGATTAACAATTCTAAATTGTTTTTTAAATATATTGGTAAAACCTCTTTTAGGTAAACGACGCTGTAAAGGCATCTGACCACCCTCAAACCAAGCTGGAATATTTCCACCGGAACGAGATTTTTGTCCTTTATGTCCCTTCCCTGCAGTTTTGCCGAAACCGGAACCATGACCTTTACCCAATCTTTTTTTACCTGTCTTTATATTAGGACGTTCGAGATTATGAAGTTTCATTATTTCTCCTCTTACTACTTCTCAGCTTTGCTTGCTGCTGTTTTCTTCGGTGTTGTTTTCTTTGGAGTTTCTTTCTTTGTTACAGTTTTCTTCGGTGCTGTTTTTTTTACAGTTGCTGTTTTTGTAGTTTTCTTTTTAGCTACCTTTTTTTCAGCAGTTTTTTTAGTAGTTTCTTTTTTTACTGTCGTTTCCTTTGGTGTATCTTTTTTCTCAACTGTTTTTTTCTCAACTGGTTTTTTCACAACTGGTTTCTTTGCAGCTTTTTTCTTTTCTTTTATTTCTTCAACTTTTACAAGATGAGCAACCTTGAAAACCATACCGCGAATAACTGGATTATCATCATGAATTTTTGTTCTACTGATCTTACCAAGACCAAGAGCAATAATAGTTCTTTTTTGATCTTCCTTTCTACCGATAACACTGCGAATCTGAGTTACTTTGAGTTTCATTTAGTTGCCTCCTCAGATTGTTTATGTCCGCTTATCTCTTCAATTGTTTTACCACGAAGTCTGGCAACTTGAGCAATCGTTCTCAATTTTTTCAAGCCATTAACAGTTGCCTTAACAACATTAGCAGAAGTATTAGAACCCAAAGATTTTGTAAGAATGTCTTGAATTCCTGCAGCTTCCAGAATGGCACGAGCTGGTCCACCAGCTATTATCCCTGTACCAGGAGATGCTGGTTTAAGCATTATTCTGCTAGCTCCAAAGCGACCAATTATATCATGAGGAATAGTGCCCTTAACAATTGGAATTGTAAACATTGTTTTTCCGGCTCTTCCTTTCGCTTTTTGAATAGCATTAACGATCTCGTTTGCTTTTCCTGTTCCTACACCTACTTTGCCTTCTTTATCTCCCACAACAACAGTTGCGTTAAAACTAAAGTTTCTACCACCCTTCACAACCTTTGCAACACGATTGGTATCTACAATTTTTTCTACTGCGAATTCGGGTTCATTTGAACGAGGATTTCCTTTTCTTTTATCCAAAATTCCTCCTAAAATTCTAAACCGGCTTTACGAGCGCCTGCGGCAAGAGCTTTCACTCTACCATGGAATAAATATCCCGCTCTATCGAAACAAACTTTCTTGATCCCTTTCTTAAGAGCGATCTCAGCAAGTTTTTGTCCGACTTCAAAGCTTTGTTCTGTTTTCTTTTTAGATTTATCAGCTTTCAGATCTTTCGAAATAGTAGAAAATGATACTAATGTTGTACCTGTTGTATCATCAATGATCTGAGCACTTATATTCTTCAGACTTCTGAAAACTGCCAAACGCGGCATTTCAGGAGTTCCAAAGATCTTACCTCTAATGGCAAGTTTTCTTTTTGCACGAGCTTTATATCTTTTATAGGAAACTGATTTCTTATCCATTATGTTCTCCCTATGCTGTTGCGGCAGTTTTGCCAGGTTTGATGCGAACGTATTCACCTTTGTAACGTATACCTTTACCCGTAGCATAGTTCAAAGGAGGTCTACATTTTCTGATCTCAGCGGCAAATTTGCC
This sequence comes from Candidatus Cloacimonadota bacterium, assembly GCA_021157645.1. GTDB lineage: Bacteria > Cloacimonadota > Cloacimonadia > Cloacimonadales > TCS61 > Tenebribacter. The sequence continues at coordinate 6,429 of JAGGWC010000209.1, forward strand.
TACATCTTCTTTACTGATTCCGCTAACTTTTACTTTTGCCTGAACACCAAGAGCACCTTGTTCTCTTCTTGGAACTAATTCAGCTTCCACTTTAAGGTTTTCAGGTATCTGTATAAGGATATCGTGAGAAAAACCAACACTAAGCTTTAACCATGGTCCTAATACTTCTGCAGAATATCCAGTTCCAATTATCTGTAATTCTTTTAAATAACCTTCGGAAAGACCTATGATCATATTATTTACCAATGATCTTGTAAGTCCGTGGTAAGATTTTTGCTTTTTGGAATCATCTCTTCTTTCCAAAATCAATTTATTTTCTTCCTGTTTAATTGTGATTCCATCTTGAAATTTATAAGTGAGTTCACCATTTTTGGAAGAAACGGTAATTATATTTTTATTAATTTCTACCTTTATACCTTCAGGTACTGGTACAGGAGTTTTTCCAATTCTAGACATAATATCCTCCCGTTACCATACTTTACAGATATACTCACCGCCGACTTTCATCTCGCGAGCATCTCTATCAGTAATTACACCTTTATTAGTAGAAATAATAGCACAACCTATGTTATTATAAACTGAAGGAATATTTTTTGAATTTACATAAACTCTTAAACCGGGTTTACTAATTCTAACAATTCCCTTCAAAACTGCTTCGCCAAGATTTGTATAGCGAAGATTAATAAAGATTTTTTTTCTATAAATTTTCTTTTCGGGTTCTCTTTCGATAAGTTCATAGCTATTTACAAAATTCTCATTTGAGAGAATTTTTACAACTGCTTCACTTACATTACTATGATTAATAATAACCGTTTTATGGTCCGCCCGATATGCGTTCCTTATCATAGTAATAGCATCAGCGATCGGATCTGTACAACTCATTTTTTTCTCCTTTATCCCTTTTGATATTTTTTACCAACTAGCTTTTTTAACCCCAGGTATCTGACCTTCAGAAGCCAATTTTCTAAAGCAAAGACGGCATATCCCAAAATCTCTCATATAAGCTCTGGAACGACCGCATATTTTACAGCGAGAATATTTTCTTACTGCATACTTTGGAGTTCTTTTCTGTTTTACAACCCATGATTTCTTAGCCAAAATTACTCCTTCTTTAATTTTTCTTGAACGGCATACCAAGGAAACGAAGAAGTTCTCTTCCTTCTTCATCATTCTTAGCTGACGTTACAATTGTAATATTTAAACCTCTAACGGCATCAATTTTATCATATTCAATTTCAGGGAAAACAGTTTGCTCTTTAATTCCTAAAGAGAAGTTTCCACGTCCATCAAAAGACTTGTTTGATGTACCCCTGAAGTCTCTGACTCTTGGAATAACTATCGAGATAAGTCTATCAATAAATTCATACATAATTTCACCACGAAGAGTTACTTTACATCCGATTGGCATGCCTTCTCTTAATTTAAAATTAGAGATAGATTTTTTTGCTCTTGTAACAATAGGTTTTCTACCTGTAATTATTGTGAGTTCTTTTACAGCATTATCAAGAATTGCTTTATTTTGTGTAGCTTCACCCACCCCAATATTAACAGATACTTTCTCCAATTTTGGAACACAATGCACATTATCAAATCCAAAATGCTTCATTAGAGAAGGGATAACTTCTTTGTTATATTTTTCTTGTAATCTATTCATTCCCATCTCCCTTAGATCTCATCACCGGTTTTTCTACAAACACGAGTTCTAGAATCACCATGCTCTTTCATTACAGCACGAGTAACATCTTTGATTTTTTCATTATACAATTTCACATTTGAAACATGAATAGGAGCTTCTTTTTCAACAATACCACCTTGCTGGTTTTGTTGATTTGGACGGGTATGTTTTTTAATAAAGTTAACTTTTTCTACAATAACTCTATTTGCTTTAGGCATAGCCTTAAGAACCCTACCCTTAACTCCCTTGTATTTTCCAGTAATAACAACAACATTATCACCCTTTTTAATTCTCATTTTCTTACTACTTTTAATTTCAGTATTACTTTTAAACATATCTACCTCTAAAGAACTTCAGGTGCTAGAGAGACTATTTTCATAAATCCGTGATCTCTTAATTCACGTGCTACCGGTCCAAATATACGAGTTGCAACCGGCTCTAATCTTTCATCAATGATAACCGCAGCATTATCCTGAAAACGAATATAAGTTCCATCAGGTCTGCTAACTTCCTTGTGAGTACGCACGATTACAGCTTTTTCTACAGCACCTTTTTTGATTTTTCCATTTGGTGTTGCTGATTTAATAGCAACAACAATAATATCACCGAGACTTGCATATCTTCTTTTTGATCCACCAAGAACTTTGATGCATTGAGCTTTTTTTGCCCCGGAGTTATCTGCTATAATTAATCTTGTCTGAGCTTGAATCATTTCAGACTCCTTATTTACTTTTCGTAATTATTTTGCTCAATGACCATCTTTTATGACGGCTTATCGGATTGCTTTCTTCTATAAGAACAACATCACCGATTCCACATTCATTTTTTTCGTCATGAGCTTTAAATTTCTTTTGTCTTCTAATAATTTTTTTATATAGTGGGTGTTTGAACTGACGTTCTACTTCCACTACTATTGTCTTATCCATTTTGTCGCTAACGACAATGCCGGTTTTGGTTAATTTTCTAGCCATGTTAACCTCTTAATTCCCTTTCTGTTAAAAGAGTTTTCATGCGAGCAATGTCTTTCTTAACATCTTTTAATTTATTTCCATTTTCCAGACGGTTCATTGATTTTTGAAATCTCAAGTTGAACAACTCTTCCTGACTGTCATGAAGTTTTTGTGAAATTTCATCATTAGTCATTTCACGTAAATCTGTAATTTTCATTATTCAACTCCCTCTCTAATCGCTAATTTAATTTTCACAGGAAGCTTATATCCTACGAGACGATTGATCTCTTTTGCTGTCTCTACATCGACACCTTCAAATTCAAAGATGATCCTGCCGGGTTTAACAACTGCAACCCAATGTTCCGGAGCACCTTTACCTTTACCCATACGAGTTTCAGCAGGTTTTGCGGTAATTGGTTTATCCGGAAATACACGAATCCAAAGTTTACCGGTTCTTTTCATTTTACGCGAAATTGTTATACGTGCAGCTTCAATTTGACGACTTGTAAGCCAGCCCGGTGCAAGAGAGTATAATCCGAAATCTCCGAAATTAAGAGTACTCCCGCGATAAGCTAACCCTCTGGTTCGTCCTTTCTGCATTTTTCTATATTTAACTTTTTTTGGTGCTAACATTTATCAATCTCCTGAATTAATTAAGAATATCGCCTTTATAAATCCAAATCTTTATGCCGATAATACCGTATTGTGTATTAACTTCGGTAAGAGCATAATCGATGTCGGCTCTTAAAGTATGAAGAGGTGTTCTGCCCTCATGATATCTTTCAGTACGTGCCATTTCTGCACCGCCTAAGCGACCTGCACATTGAACCTTAATACCTTGAACGCCGCTTCTCATTGCATTTCTAATTGCAAATTTCATAGCTCTACGGAAAGATATTCTTCTTTGAAGTTGAGATCCAATCTCTTTTCCAACGAGTTTGGCATCTGTCCAAGCGTCTTTTATCTCTTGAACATTTACAAACACGTTTAATTCACTCTTCTTGTTTTTATTAACAAGAACCGTTAATTCGTTACGTAATTTTTCAATTTCTGAACCCTTACGACCAATAACCTGTCCGGGTCTGGCAGTATGAATATCAATTGTAACTGATTTTGTTTTTCTTTGGATAATGATCTTAGAAATCATTGCATCCTTGAGTCTGTTATTAATGTATTTCTTGATTTTAAGATCTTCATGAAACTTATTAATATAATCCTCGCCCGATGCAAACCATATAGAATCATAATTTTTGTTTACGCCAATTCGGTAACTAATTGGATTAACTTTTTGTCCCAAGGGTAGCCTCCTCTTCTTTATCCAAAATGTGCAGTGTGATGTGACAAGTTCTTCTTCTGATAACAGTTGCCCTGCCTTGAGCACGAGGTCTAAATCTTTTCATTATAGGACCGTCATCGGCAAAAACTTCGTCGACGAACATATTATCAATATCAACTTTTCCTTCTCTCATTGTTGCATTTGCAATTGCAGAATTAAGAAGTTTCCCAACATCAGCCGCAACACTTTTCTTCGAGAATAGCAGTATTCTTTGAGCTTCGGGTACAGATTTGCCGCGGATAAGATCAAGGATCAATCTCGCCTTTCTGGCCGAACCTCTTAAGTTCCTTACTCTGGCTGTTGCTTCCATTACTATTATCTCCCTTTTTCTTTAATCTTAACTTTTTGTTTTATGACCACGGTATATACGAGTAGGAGCAAATTCACCTAATTTGTGTCCAACCATATTTTCTGTGATATACACGGGTATAAATTTACGACCATTATGGACAGCAAATGTATGTTCAACAAATTTTGGTAAAACGGTTGATCTTCTAGACCATGTTTTAATAACTTCCTTTTTACCTGACTCATTTAATACATCCACTTTCTTTTCGAGATGTGTATCTACAAAGGGTCCTTTTTTAATTGATCGAGACATATTTCTTCCTTCTATCTTTTCTTTTTAGATTTAATAATGTACTTATCAGAGTATTTACGTTTCTTACGAGTATGACCACCTTTGGCCAATACACCCCATGGCGATACAGGATGTCCGCCACCAGATGTTTTCGCTTCACCACCACCCATTGGATGGTCAACCGGGTTCATAGCAACACCACGAACTGTTGGGCGAATACCTTTCCAACGATTACGTCCTGCTTTTCCGATAACAATTGAATCATGTTCTGTGTTTCCTACCTGCCCGATAGTAGCATAACATTCTCTTCTAATAAGATGAATATCATTTGAAGGCATTTTCACGTGAACATATCCACCTTCTTTAGCCACAATTTGTGCATATGATCCTGCACTTCGTGCTATTTGACCACCCTTACCTTCTTTGAACTCAACATTGTGAACAATTGTTCCAAGTGGAATTCTATCAAGAGGAAGAGCATTCCCAACATTGATCTGTGCTTTAGGTCCTGAGATTATTTGATCTCCAACCTTAATGCCCAACGGAGCAAGAATATATCTTTTTTCTCCATCAACGTAAAAGAGTAAAGCGATTCTAGCACTTCTATTGGGATCGTATTCGATTGCTGCAACTTTTGCAGGAATTTCATGTTTGTTTCTTTTGAAATCTATAATTCTATAATGTTTTTTATGACCACCACCACGATGCCGGCATGTAATTCGACCATGATGATTTCTTCCAGCTTTTTGTGGAAGAGGTCTGGTCAGAGATTTTTCCGGTTTTGTTTTTGTGATTTCTTCGAAAGTAAAACCAGTTTTGAATCTCATTGTTGGGGTAATTGGTCTATATTTTTTAATTCCCATTTTAAATCTCCCTATGCCTCAAACTCGGCTATTGAATCGCCTTCTTTAAGTTTAACTATAGCCTTTTTCCAATCAGCACGTTTTCCTGAATATCTTCCCATTTGTTTAACTTTACCACGTTGACAAATTGTATTCACTCTGATCACATCTACTTTGAAAATGTTTTCAATAGCCTTGGCGATCTCAATCTTATTTGCATTAACACTTACCCTAAAAGTATAACTATTAGTAGCGTTTTGAATTGAAGAAGTTTTTTCTGTTATCATTGGCGCGATAACTATTTCTCTTGCTTGTTTCATTTTGCAAATACCTCCTTCATTTTATCTAATGCAGCTTCTGTAAGGATAAGGCAGTTGCAGTGAAGCACCTCATAAGGATAAACACTATCTGCTCTATCCATTGTTACGTAAGGAATATTAGTAAAAGATTTGATTACATTGATATCACTTCCATCAATAAGAATAAGTTTTTTACTTCTTTCCGGAGTGATCTTTGCAAGTAATTCTTTTGCAGCTTTTGTATCTGGCTTTTTAAAATCAAGTGAATCTAATAATATGACTTGTTTTTCTTTTGCTCGTTCCGTAAGAGCAAGCTTGAGGGCTAATCTTTTCTTTTTCTTTGGAATTTTTTTATACCAGTCTTTAGGTTTAGGACCAAAAGCAACACCGCCACCCACACGAAGAGGAGTTCTTAAATTACCTGGTCTTGCATTACCTGTTCCTTTTTGTTTATACAATTTTTTACCACTACCCTTTGCATCAGCACGGGTTTGTGTAGAAGAATTCCCTTTTCTTTGATTGCCGAGATATGTCTTAATAACTTCATAAATTAAAGCTTTGGGATTTTTTGATTCCACAGCAAAAAGGGATTTAGGAAGTGTCTTTGTTCCTATTTCTTCACCTTTTATTGAATATTTATTTATTTTTAACATTTATTCTCCCAATTACAGTTCTTTTCTAAGTCGAACTATTGAATTTCTATGCCCGGGAACAGCACCTTTGACCATTACCAGATTTTTTTCAACGTCAACCTTAACAACTTTCAGGTTAAGAACTGAAACTTTATCAACACCTTGATGTCCAGGAAGTTTTTTTCCTTTGTATACTCTTGCGGGAGTAGCACATTGCCCGATTGAACCAGGACCTCTATAAGATTCGTGAACACCGTGTGTTGCTTTAAAACCATGGTAATTATGACGTTTCATAACACCCTGAAAGCCTTTACCTTTCGAAGTACCAGTGATTTTAAGTAGTTCATGTTCTTCAAACATACTCACATCAAATATTTCGCCTTCTTTTACATCTGTATACAATTTAAGGCGGAATTCTCTAAGGTATTTATATGCAGGACTGTTGTGCTTCTTAAAATGTCCTAATATTGGTTTACTAACTTTCTTTTCGTCTACTTCTTCAAAACCAATTTGTATTGCATCGTATCCGTGTTTTTCTTTACTTTTACGATGAATTACGCGACATGGCCCAGCTTGAATAACCGTTACAGGAATCATATTCCCGTTATCGTCAAAAATTTGAGTCATTCCTATTTTTTTTCCTATTAATCCTATCATCTTAAACTCCTTTACGTCTTGATCTCAACATGTACACCAGCCGGAAGATTTAATTTCTTTAATGCTCCCGTTGTTTGTGGTGTAGGATTTATTATATCGATCAACCGTTTGTGCACTAACATTTCAAATTGTTCCTGTGCTTTTTTATTAACGTGTGGAGATTTTAAGACTGTATAAAGAGATCTTTCTGTTGGCAGGGGAATAGGACCGACAATTTTAGCACCGGTATTTTTTGTATTCTTAATAATTTCTGCCACAGATTTATCTAATAAGCGATAATCATACGCTTTAAGTCTTATTCTAATCTTATTCTCGTTATTTGTTTTTCCCACTATTTCCTCCGAGATTACTCGATAATATTGCCAACGACGCCGGCACCGATAGTTCTTCCACCTTCACGGATTGCATAACGAAGACCTTTCTCCATTGCAATTGGTGTAATAAGCTCTGCTGAAATCGTTACATTATCACCAGGCATTACCATCTCCACTCCATCTGGAAGTGTGATAGAACCTGTAACATCTGTTGTTCGAAAATAAAACTGGGGTCTGTATCCACTAAAGAATGGCTTATGACGCCCACCTTCATCTTTAGTTAGCACATAAGTCTCTGCTGAAAATTTAGTGTGAGGTGTAATTGATTTTGGCTTAGCTAATACCATGCCACGCTCAATCTCATCCTTTGCCATTCCACGAAGTAGAATACCTACATTATCACCAGCTTCTCCACGATCAAGAATCTTACGGAACATCTCAACTCCTGTACAAGTCGTTGTAACAGTCTC
>JAGGWC010000041.1 GCA_021157645.1 Candidatus Cloacimonadota bacterium
ATATTCTTTATAATTTATAAATTATTAAATAAACTAAAGTATCTAATACTACTTTTCTGAAATTTATTTTAGCTGAATTGAAGTCAATTAAAAAAGTAAAGCGATCAGCCTGATCGCTAAAATAAATTACTCAATCTGGCAGATCGAGTTACAATAATCAAATCTTCTGTAGGAACTACTACCCTTAACCATCCGCAACAATCTTATAAATATCACATCGAACAATTCGAGGAATTGAAGCTACATTGTCGTCCTCACGAAAGTGGGGATCTTGTAGATTCCCGATCAAGTCGGGAATGACATCGATGCTTTTGGACTTGCCCTGAAGCGAAGCTTGGGACGAGAACAAATTATATAAAGCTATTAACTTCATCCTACTCTTAACTCAAGTTCCCAAGACAAACTTGGGAACGAGAAATACAATCTAATTCTACATCTATATTGTACCGCAACGTTGTACGTTGCGTCCATCATTGACGTACAACGTCAATGTACATCGCTTCAACAACAAATAATAAAATTCTTGCCATCCCAAAGAAGATAATTAAATTATTCACAAGTTTTTTTGGGATAGAATAAAATGAATAAATTTAAGTTAGTCTCAAATTATCAACCAAGAGGTGACCAACCTCAGGCAATCTCTGCCTTAGTTGAGGGTATCGAGAATAACGAGAGATTCCAGACATTGCTCGGTGTTACAGGTTCAGGGAAAACTTTCACGGTAGCTAACGTGATAAAGGAAGTTAATAAGCCAACATTGGTAATTTCCCATAATAAAACTCTTGCAGCTCAATTATATGGTGAATTTAAACAGCTTTTTCCGGAAAATGCTGTTGAATTCTTTATAAGTTATTACGATTATTATCAACCGGAAGCTTACATTCCAGGTCAGGATGTATATATAGAAAAGGATTCAGACATAAATAGTCAGATTGAGAAACTGCGGTTACGTGCAACCATGAGTTTAATGGAACGCAGAGATGTGATCATTGTAGCAAGTGTGTCTTGTATTTATGGTTTGGGAACTCCAGAGAATTACCGTGATGCTCTTGTTCGATTAAAAGTGGGTGATATAATTGAGAGAGACGAACTTCTTAAAAAACTTATAGAAATCCATTATAGCAGGAATGATGTTGCTTTTGAACGTGGAGCTTTCAGGGTACGAGGAGATATTGTAGATATCTATCCAGCATATTTGGAAAATTCAATTAGAATAGAATTCTTTGGTGATGAAATAGAGAACATCTCCCGGATAAATCCTCTGAATAATAAGATATTAGAGGAAGTTGAAGAATATCCTATTTATCCAGCAAATCATTTTATTACTTCCAAAGATACTCTTAAAAAAGCAACGGAACTAATTAAGGAAGAACTAAAAGATAGAGTGAATTACTTTGAGAAACATGGGAAATTATTAGAAGCTCAGCGAATAAATCAACGGGTAAATTTTGATATTGAAATGCTTAATGAGCTTGGATATTGTTCTGGTATCGAGAATTATTCCCGCCATCTTACCGGTGGGAAAAAAGGTGACCCGCCATATTGTTTGTTAGATTATTTTCCTGATGATTTTCTTATGATCATAGATGAATCACACGCTTCAATTCCACAAATTCATGGGATGTTTGGTGGTGATTATACGCGAAAGAAAAATCTAATTGATTACGGTTTCAGACTTCCTTCTGCTTTTGATAATCGTCCCCTTAAATTTGAAGAATTTGAAAAAAAGATAAATCAAGTTATTTTTCTTTCAGCAACTCCCGCAGATTATGAACTTGAAAAAACTGAAGGTGTAATCGTTGAACAGGTAATTCGTCCAACTGGATTAACAGATCCTATAATTGAAATTAAACCAATAGAAACACAGGTTGATGATCTTATAAAGCAGATCAATGAACGAACAGCTAAAAAAGAAAAAATATTAGTAACAACTCTAACTAAACGAATGGCAGAAGACTTAAGTGAATATTTAAGCAAAGCAGGAATTAGAACAAAATATTTGCATAGTGAGATTGGTACAATGGAGCGTTCTAAAATAATCAGAGAATTGCGATTGGATGAATTTGATGTTCTTGTTGGAATCAATTTACTTCGTGAAGGTCTTGACCTCCCTGAAGTATCACTGGTAGCAATTTTAGATGCCGATAAAGCAGGTTTCTTACGTTCAGCTAGATCACTCATACAAACTGCAGGAAGAGCCTCCAGAAATATCAATGGAAAAGTAATTTTTTATGCTGATAAAATCTCTTCAGCTATGCAGGAAGCAATCACAGAAACAGAGCGTAGAAGAGCTAAACAAATACAGTTTAATTTAGTTAATAAAATTACCCCAAAAACTATTAAGAAAAACATTGACGACATAATGATCGCAACAAGTGTTGCCGACGGTTATCAAAAATCTGGTAAAAATGATGATAGATCAGATAGAGATAAGTTCAAGGATTATTTAGAGTTAGGTTCCATAGAAAGCATTGTGGAATTATTGGAAAAAGAAATGTATGAAGCATCGGAAAATCTAAATTTTGAGAAAGCTGCTGAACTCAGAGACAGAATCTTTGAGCTTAAAGAACTGTAGATAGAGGTAACTAATACCAAAATGGACTCGCAAGATATCTGTTTTAATTCAATAAAAATACAAATTCTAATAAATAACAATTTTAAAAAAATATCCAGAAAAATGGAAATTAATGGTGAATATTATTATTATATCCATAAGGAGCGGTAATGCCTAAAACTCACAGGCCTGAGGATGTTGAAAGACTCAAAGTAGGAACCATAATTAGAAAAGATGATAAGCATTCTAAAATGGAAGTAGAAATTCCGGAAGTTAAATCTACAGGGGACTACAATAAAGCTCCTGTTTATATCTACTATGACTGGTGTAAGAAGTGTGGAATTTGTGTTGCCTTCTGTCCTACAGGTGCATTAGGAAGAAGACCAGACGGTGCACCATATGTTCCTCATCCCGAAAAATGTATTCATTGCGAGATGTGTGATAAATTATGTCCTGATTTTGCCATCACAGGTGCTAAGAGGAAGGAGAAATAATGCAGAGTAATAAATCAAAACTAAAAACCGTATTAATGCAAGGCAATGAAGCTATTGCTCGTGGTGCTCTGGCTGCAGGACTTGATTTTTTTGCAGGCTATCCAATCACGCCTTCTACAGAGATTGCTGAGATCTGCTCAGTTGAATTACCTAAATTTGGAGGTAAATTTCTCCAGATGGAAGATGAAATTGCCAGTATTTCTGCAATTATTGGAGCCTCACTTGCTGGAGCAAAAACGATGACAGCAACAAGTGGTCCCGGCTATTCACTTATGACAGAAGGTATAGGATTTGCTAAAATGACAGAGACACCCTGTGTTGTAGTGAATGTAATGCGGGGAGGACCAAGTACAGGTCTTCCTACTAAACCATCTCAAGCTGATATTATGCAAGCTAAGTGGGGAAATCATGGAGATGCTCCTGCAATAGTTTTATATCCAAACTCGGTAAGCGAAAGTTATGAACTTTCCATAAGGGCAATGAATCTTGCAGAAAAGTACAGAACTTGCGTTGTTCTTCTTTCTGATGAGGTACTTGGTCATATGCGTGAACCTATTGAATTACCGAATCTAGCAAATGTAAAAATTGTAAAAAGAATTACACCAACTAAACCACCAGAATGGTATCAGCACTATCCGGATAATCCTAAATATCCAATGCCTAAAGCCAGTTTTGGTGAAGGTTATCGCTTCCATGTAACAGGTCTTTCCCATGACTCCAAAGGATTTCCCACAAACAGAGCAGATGAAACAGCAGTTTTGATGTCTCGACTTCGTAATAAAATTTTACATCACATAGATGACATAGTGCAGTTAGAAAGTTTCCAGATGGAAGATGCCAAAGTTGCTATCTTTGCAGCAGGAATCACATCTCGAGCTGCCAAAGAAGCTGTTATGATTGCTCGAAAAAATGGAGTGAAAGTCGGAATGCTTAGACCGCTGACCATCTGGCCATTCCCGGATGCTGCAGTTCGTAAATTATTGGAAGATCAAGAAACAATAATTATTCCCGAATTAAATGAAGGTCAGCTTTCTCGCGAAATAAAGAGAGTAATGGGATGTTCTTGGAATTCCGAATCTAAAACATGTAAGTACATTGTGCAATTAAACAAAACGAATGGACAATTGATCACGCCCGAGGAAATTTTTAATTTAATTAAGGAGGTAATATAAAATGCAGAAAATACCTCAGAGACAAATTCATAAATATTTGAGACACGATAAGAAATTTCCACATGTATGGTGTCCTGGATGCAGTAACGGTATAGTTCTGGGAGCTACGATCAGAGCAATAGCTGAACTCGGTTTTGAAAGAGATAATGTGGCTATGGTTTCAGGAATTGGCTGTTCCAGCAGAATGCCTGTTTATGCCGATTTCAACACGCTGCACAGCTTGCACGGTAGAGCAATCGCCTATGCTACAGGTATTAAAATGTATAAGCCAGAGATGGAAGTCGTTGTTATAACTGGTGATGGCGATGGTACAGCAATAGGTGGAAATCACTTTATTCATGCAGCTCGAAGAAATATTGATCTTACGGTTATCTTGATAAATAATTATATTTATGGTATGACAGGAGGACAATACTCTCCAACAACACCTCATGGTGATAATTCAACAACAACACAGTATGGTAATATCGATCCAACTTTTGATATTTGCAAATTAGCTATCGGTGCAGGTGCAACGTTTGTTGCCAGAACTTCTGCTTACCATGTTGATGAATCTAAATCTTTCATAATGCAGGCTTTAAAACATAAAGGATTCTCACTGGTTGAAATAATAAGTGCCTGTCCTGTTATTTATGGAAAATTGAATAAAAAGGGTGATGCTCCTGCAATGATGAAATCAATGAAAGAAAATATTATTCCAGTTAAACAGTATGAAAAATTATCACAAGAGGATAGAATTAATAAACAAACCAGAGGAATATTATTTCACGATACTGAAAAGAAAGAATATACTGCTGCCTATCAAGAATTAATTGATTCTTTAAAGAAGCCGGAGGAAGAAAGCAATGAGTAAAGAAACTTTCAAATGGGAGATCAGATTGAGCGGCAGTGGAGGTCAAGGTTTAATAACTGCAGGCATAATTCTTGCCAGAGCAGCAGTGTTAGATAAATTATTAGTAACACAAACACAGAGTTACGGACCCGAATCACGTGGTGGTTACAGTCGTGCTGATGTCATTATTAGTAACAAGGAATTTTACTATCCTGAAGCTGTAAACTTTGATGTTTTGCTTTCTCTTACCCAAGATGCTTGTGAAGCATATGCAAAGAATCTGAAAGATTCAGGTATTTTAATTGCAGATACAACTAATGTAAAAAATATTGTTCCTATGAATGCTAAAATTTACGAGCTACCTCTCACGGAAATAGCTATGGAAAAATTAGGAACAATACTTCCTACAAATATTTTATCACTGGCATTTTTGGTTAAAATTACTGGAGTCGTTTCAGAAAGTTCTCTAAAAAAAGCAGTCTCTGATTCGCTTAAACCCCAATTCAAAAACTTGAATCTAAAAGCAATAAAAATAGGTTTTGAACTTGCTAATAGATATAAAAAATAAATGAAGTTTAATTAGTAATTAGATACCAAGAATTAATTTTATAATCTTGAATAAATAAAGGAGTTTTTCTCTATATGAAAACTGGGATTTTTCTATGTGAATGCGGTGGTAATATTTCCAATACAATAGATTTGGAAAACGTTAAAAAACACCTAAATGATGAAGATGAAGAAGTTATTGTAAAAATACACGGGAATATGTGTTCCGGAGCAGGACAGAAACTATTAATTGATGAAGCCAAAAAACATGGATTGGATAAGATAGTTGTTTCTGCATGTTCTCCGCATTTCCACGAAAAAACATTTCGCGGAGCTATGAAAAAAGCAGGTTTGAATCCCTATAATTTGGAAATTGCCAATCTGCGTGAACATTGCTCCTGGATTCATAAAGATATTCCCAAAGTAGCTACTGAGAAAGCCAAGGAAATTGTGGATGCGGCTAAAGCCAAGGCCGAACTTGATTATGCTCTTGAAGAAAAAATGATGAAACTTGGTAATGAAGTTTTGGTGATCGGAGGTGGAATTGCCGGCATTCAAACTTCACTCGATTTGGCTGATTCAGGAAAGAAAGTAACTTTAATTGAAAAGCTGCCGACACTTGGTGGAAAAATGGCGATTCTTACTAAAACATTTCCTACAGAAGATTGTGCTGCTTGCATTATCTCTCCCAAAATGGCAGCAGTGATAGATCATCCCAATATTACACTTCACACTAATACCGAAATTCAAGATATTGCGGGGCATAGATTGCATTTTGAAGCAAAAGTTATCAAGCATCCCCGATATATAAAAGATAGTATCGATATGGATCAGTGTTTGATCTGTAATAAATGCAAAGAAGTCTGTCCGGTTTCTCAGCCAAATTATTGGGAACAGGGAATTATGAATCGTGAAGCTATTTATATTCCTGCACCTCACGCAATCCCCTATAAATATCTAATTGATGCAGAAACTTGCTTACACTTTGTTGATGGATCGTGCAATAAATGTGCTGAAGTTTGTCCTCAGAACGTAATCGATTTTGGGCAAAAAGCAGAAGAACTAAATATTGCAGTTGATGCCGTTGTGGTTGCTACCGGTTTTGACATTTTTGATGCAAAACGTAAGCCTGTATTTGGTTATGGAAAATATGAAAACGTAGTAACATCTTTAGAGATGGAGCGTATTGTAGATCATATTGTTGAAAAGGATCCACCTAGAAAAGTTGGGAAAAGAGTTGCCTTTGTGCAATGTGTAGGCTCTCGTGACAAACAAATCGGAAATGAATATTGCTCTCGCGTTTGTTGTATGTATTCTATAAAACTGGCGTCTCTGCTTAAACAAGCAAAACCAGAAGTAGACATATACATTTTTTATACAGATATTCGAGCATTTGGTAAAGGCTATGAAGAATATTATAAACGATCACAAGAAATGGGAATAAAATTTATTCGAGGTAAACCATCTCATTTTACTGAAGTTAAAGAGACAAAACAAGTGATACTAACAGTTGAAGATACATTGTCGCGAGATATCATTGAGACCGAATTTGATCTGGTTGTTTTAGCTAATGGTTTGGAATTGAGCAAATCATCGGATATTGTGGCAGATTCATTGAAACTGGCAAAAAGTGATGATGGCTTTTTCAAAGAAGCTCATCCTAAATATAAACCGGTAGATACGCTTGTGGAAGGAGTTTTCTTATCCGGCACAGCACAAGGTCCTAAAGATATTCCGGATACTGTAGCACAGGCAAGTGCAGCAGCGGCTAGGGTTATGGCAACTTTGGCGCAAAAAGAGTTTGCGCTCGATCCTGTTCTGGCATTTGTAAATTCTGATATTTGTGATGGCTGTGAAAAATGTCTGGATAATTGTCCTCCTAAAGCAATTTCGATGAATAATGAAGGTAAGGCTGAAATTAATGAAGCGCTTTGTCTTGGTTGCGGCTCGTGTATAACAAGTTGTCCGTTGGAAGCAATTGATTTGAATTATTATACAAGCAAACAAATATATGCAGAGATCGAAGCCTCCTTGCACTTGAAAAATGAAAATGAAAAACGTATTTTAGTTTTTGCTGATAATAATACAACTTATAGGTTGATTGATGCTTGTGGAGTAAGAAAAATGAAATATACTAATTATGCACGAGTTCTTCGGGTTCCCAGTGTAAGCAGAATTAGCCCGAATCTTATCGAGTTTGCTTTTGCAAAAGGTGCTGATGCAGTATTTCTGGGAGACAGTCCTGCAAAAGGTTCTCACTTTGAATGGGCAAATAAAACAACGCAAAACAATATAAAAACCGTACTAAATAAATTCAAGAAGCTTAAGATCGATTCAGATAGATTGATCTTTTCACAATTTACTGCTGCAGACTTAATGAAATTTATAAATGAAATAAACCAATTAGCAAATAAAATAGATAAACTAGAGCCAATATCGGAAGATATTAAAAATCAGTTATTTCCAACAAAAAAATAGAAGGGAAAACTTATGGCAAAAAAGATAAAACTGAATGATAAAAATACTGAATTTTACGAAAAGATAGTAGAATTAAGTGGTGAACAAGTTGCTCTTTGTGATCAATGCGGAACCTGTTCAGGAGGCTGTCCTTTCATAGAAGAAATGGATATCAATCCTTCTGAAATTATGCGGAAAGTAATGCTCGGACAAAAGGAAGTAATGGATTCCAGAACAATGTGGATCTGTGCTTCTTGCTTTACGTGCACGGTACGATGTCCTCGCGAACTTGATGTTTCTAAAGTTGCAGAAGCGTTGCGTCAGGTGAAACTCCGAACAGCAATAGATGAGATTAATATTGCAACCATTCCAAAAGAAGAAGCAAAAAAATTACCAACAATTGCAATTGTTGGTAATTTTAGAAAATTTACAGGTTAAAGTAAAATGAGATTGTTTGCTATCGCAAGCCAACTCTTATAAGGAGAAAATAGATGAAAATACCTTATTTTCCAGGTTGTACATTAAAAACAACAGCAAAGAATTTTGAAACATCGGCGATTGCATCTGCAAAAAAAATAGGCATTGAATTTGTTGAATTAGACCGTTGGAATTGTTGCGGTGCGGTGTCATCCTTAACAAGTGATGACTTAATGAAACACCTCGCTCCTGTTCGTAATTTCTTAAGAGTTCAAGAAATGAATAAACAGGGAATTGTGGAAAATGAAAATAGAATGCTTACTCTTTGTTCAATGTGCTATAATACACTTAGTTTATCAAATAAGCGAATGAAAGAAAATTCAGATGATTTGCAAAAAATTAACGATTTTATGCATCGAGAAGAGGAAAATTATGAAGGTAATGTCGATGTCGTTCATTTTCTTTCTATTCTGGATGAATTCGGATTTGACAAATTAGCCCAAAAAGTTACAAAACCGCTGAAAAATATGAAAATTGCTTCCTATTACGGATGTACTCTTTTAAGACCTAAAAGTGTAGGTATCGATGATACTGAGGATCCTAAAATTTTAGAAAATTTTGTTAAAGCTCTTGGAGCTGATGCTATAGATTGGGATGCAAAAAGCCGTTGTTGCGGAAGTTATCATACAGTAAATAATATCGATATTGTTTACAGATTAGTTCAGGGAATTGTTGATGATGCAAAGAAAAATGAAGCTGATGCAATCATAACTTCCTGTCCGCTGTGTGCTTTTAATCTCGATGTTCGTCAAAGTGAAATAAAAGATAAAAATCCCGATTATCAAACTCTTCCCATCTACTATTTTACGCAACTGATGGGGCTTGCTCTGGAAATTGATAAACAAGATCTGGGATTGGAATTCAATAAGATCGAACCTGAAAAATTATTAAAAAAATTAAATTTATTATCCTGAATAACTAAGGAGGAATGAGCATAATGGATGCAGA
>JAGGWC010000106.1 GCA_021157645.1 Candidatus Cloacimonadota bacterium
ATTGCAACAAAAGTTAGAGGAAATCCTGTAAAAATAATCTGGTCTCGCGAACAGGAATTCTATAATACTTCTCAACGACTGGGTGTAATTGCTAAGCTTAAGATAGGCGTAAAAAATGATGGTACATTTACTGCAATTGACCACAAACTTTATTGGGATACAGGAGCTTCTGCAGAATATGGAGCAAATGTGGTTAATGCAATTGGACTTTCAGCAATTGGTCCTTACCGGTTCCATAATATTTCTATAGATTCAGTTTGTCTTTATACTAATCTTCCACCTTGTGGAGCATATCGTGGATTTGGATATTCTGAGTTTATGTTTGGTTTAGAATCACATATAAACAGAATTGCAGATCATTTAAAAATTGATGCGGTAGAGATAAGAAAAATTAATGCGATCAAAGAAAACGATACTCTGGCTTACGGAGTTCCTATGAATCCAAATGGTCTTATAGAGTGCATCGATAAAGTTGCAAAAGAGATCGAATGGGGAAAAGAGGTAAAATCTGAAGATCCTAATATCAAAATTGGAAAAGGATTTTCCCTTATTTGGAAAGCTCCCGCTATGCCCCCTAATGCTTCATCAGCAGCATTCTTAAAATTCAGCGAAGATGGAAGTATAAATATTTTGGTTTCAGGAATGGATATGGGACAAGGTTATCTCACTGTGATGGCACAAATCGCTGCAGAGATCCTGGCAGTTCCAATTACAAAGATCCGTACAGAAAATCCTGACACAGACAGAAATCCATACGAATGGCAAACCGTAGCATCTCATGTAACATGGTCTTGTGGAAATGCAGTTCGTAAAGCTGCTATAGATGCAAGAGAGCAAATATTTGATGTAGTTTCCAGAACTCTTTATCTTCCAAAAGATATGCTATTTTTAGAAGATGAAAAAGTGAAGTGTAAAACAAAACCAAGCTTTGAACTTCCATTAAAAGATTTTGTGATCAATGGAATAATGGCAGAAGACAGTACTTTTAAAGGTGGCCCGATAATGGGACATGGTATCTTCATGCCTGAATATACATCTGCTGACAGCGATCCCGAAACAAGCCAGGGTGGTCATCCGAATGTTCATTATACAGTTGGTGCTGCAGCAATTACTTTGGAAGTGGATAAAGATAGTGGCGAGATGCACATAAGAAAAGCCGTAGAAGCCATTGATGTGGGAAAAGCTATAAATCCATCACTTGTAAAAGGACAGATCACAGGTGGACTTTTGCAGGGTCTGGCAACAGTACTTTATGAAGATATGCGTTTCGATGATAAAGGAAAGATGTTGAATCCAAACTTCACTGATTATAAGATCCCTACTGCAAAAGATGTCCCTGATGAGATCGTTCCAATAATTGTGGAAGTTCCTCAACCCGATGGTCCTTTTGGTGCTCGTGGCGTAGGTGAACACACAATGATCCCTGCAGCTCCAATGATCGCAAACGCTGTTAATGATGCACTTGGAATCAGGATAAAATCTATGCCGATCACAAAAGAAAAAGTTGCATTAGCAAACTTAAAAAAAGAGGAGAAATAAATGGCAAAACCATTCGATGGAATTAAGGTTCTTGATTTAACACGAGCATTAGCGGGTCCATTTTGCACACTAATATTGAGTGATCTGGGAGCAGAAGTTGTCAAGGTTGAAATCCCAAAATTTGGTGATGATGCCAGACAATATGGTCCATTTATGAATGATCAGGGACTTTATTTTCTAAGTTTAAATAGAGCAAAAAAAAGTATAACTTTGAATCTAAAAACAGATGAAGGAAAAATAATTCTGAAGGATTTGGTTAAAGACTTTGATATTCTGGTCGAAAATTATCGTCCGGGAACTATGGAAAAATTAGGAATTGGTTATGATGTTCTAAAAAAGATCAATCCAAAATTAATTTATGCAGCATCATCCGGTTTTGGACATACCGGACCCGATTCTCATAAACCAGCTTATGACCTTCTTGCTCAGGCAAGAGGCGGAATAATGAGTATCACCGGTTGGCCGGATACTCCTCCTACTCGAGTCGGGATGTCTACTGGTGACATAACAGCAGGAATGTTCACTGCCATTGGCATAAATGCCGCTCTTTATCATAGAGAGAAAACCGGTGAAGGACAAAAAGTAGATGTAGCAATGCTGGATAGTCAGGTAGCAATTTTAGAAAATGCTCTAGCACGTTTTCAAGTGGATGGAATATCACCTACACCACTTGGTAATCGTCATCCAACAGTTAGCCCATTTCAGGCATTTATGGCAAAAGATGACTATTTCGTTCTTCCTATTGGGAATGACAATCTTTGGCGGAAATTTTGTCAGGCTGTTGGCAAAGAAAAATGGATAACTGATGGTAAATTTGTCACTAATGCAGATAGAAATGAAAATCTAGAAACATTGACCCCACTTTTGGAAAAACTATTTCTAACAAAGAATGCTTCAGAATGGATTGAACTTATAGAAAGCCACGGTGTTCCATGTGGACCAATAAACAATATTGAAAAAGTGATGAATGATAAACAGGTTCATGCCAGAAATATGATCGTAGAAGTGGATGATGACAAAGCCGGTACAATTAAAATTGCAGGTAATCCTATCAAGATGACATCAATCCCAGAGGAGAATAAACGCGATCCAGCACCAAAATTGGGCGAACATACTTTTGATATTCTTGGTGAATATTTGGGATTTAACGAAGAGCAACTAAAACAACTTAAAGAAGATGGTGTAATCTAAATGAAATTCATTTCTGATTGTTCTTTGTCTGAAATAATTTCTCAAATACAAACCAAAGAACTTACTCCAGAAAAATTGATCGATGATCTCTGTGATAAATTGGATAAATGGGATTCTAAAATAAAATCATTTCTACCGGAAATTAACCGAAGAGAACGCTTAAAAAGAGACTTGAAAAAATTGTATCAAAAATTTCCTGATCCGCAAGATCGACCAATTTTATTTGGAATTCCAATTGGGATCAAAGATATATTCCATGTTGATGGCTTTGAAACAAAAGCAGGATCAGGTCTACCCTCAGAAATTATGCAGGGCAAAGAATCCGAAGTCGTTACTAAGCTAAAAGAAGCGGGTGCCTTGATCATGGGAAAAACTGTTACCACCGAATTTGCATATTTTCATCCCGGAGCTACTTGTAATCCACATAATTTTGATCATACTCCAGGTGGTTCAAGTAGTGGTTCGGCAGCAGCTGTTGCTGCGGGTTTCTGTCCCTTAGCACTTGGGACACAGACAATTGGTTCAATTTCCAGACCTGCATCTTTTTGTGGAATAATTGGTTTCAAACCAAGCTTTGGCAGGATTTCCACGAAAGGAGTTATCCCATTCTCACAATCTGCTGATCATATTGGTTTTTTTACTCAAAATATAGAAGGAAGCAAAATCATTGCTTCGCTACTATGCAATAACTGGAAATCTGGTATGCCTGAAATCAATAAAAAACCCGTATTAGGAATTCCTGAAGGAGAATATTTACAGCAAGCTTCACCCGAAATACTATCAACTTTTTGGAAAGCTGTAGATCGTTTAAAGCAAAAGGGATTTAAAATTAAATCAATTCCTGCTTTAGATAACATAGATGAAATCAACGAGCAGCATAAATTGATGAATGCAGCAGAATTTGCAGAAGTTCATAAAAAATGGTTTAATGAATATGGAGACAAATATCATCAAGTCTCTATTGACTTGATAGAAAAAGGAAGAAGTGTTCCAAGCAAAGCTTTGAATAAAGCGATAAAAGACAGAATTCAATTACTTGAAAATTTAGAGCAATTACAGAAGGAAAACGAAATTGATCTCTGGATTTCTCCTTCTACTGTTACAACTGCTCCCTATGGTTTAGATTCTACTGGAGATCCAGCTATGAACTTACCATGGACTTATGCAGGTATTCCAACAATCTCAATTCCATTTGGACTATCTGGCAAACTGCCTTTTGGAATACAGTTTACAGGAAAATTTAATGAAGATGAAATTCTGTTCAAACTAATAAAAGACATAGTATGATTAAAAATTTAATATCGAAATTAAAATCTTACAAAAGAATTAAGGAATGAATATTTTCATGAAATATTTTTTTCTTGTCATTGAATTATATTCATTTTCTTTTGTAAATGATGATGTGTTAATTTATTAATTAAGGTACTAATGAATAATTATTCATTAGATTGATGTGTAAATAATAACAAGGAGTTTTTATGAAAGATCTTAATGGCAAGAATTTTGTTCTTGGTTTTCAGCACATGTTCGTAATGTTTGGTGCTACTGTTCTAGTACCATTAATTACAGGACTTGATGTAGGTGTAACACTTTTCGCAGCAGGTATTGGTACACTCTTGTTCCACGTTCTCACAAAATTTCAGGTACCTGTATTCTTAGGCTCTTCTTTTGCTTTTATTCCAGGGATTATTGCAGTATCTACCGCAGATGGTGGTTCATTACCTGAAGCATTAGGTGGTATTGTAATTGCAGGTTTATTGTATGTTGTCGTAGCTATTATCTTTAAATTCATTGATGCACGAATATTGCATAAGATCCTACCGTCCTTTGTGACGGGTCCGATAATCATTCTTATCGGTTTGATCTTGGCACCAGTTGCAATCAGTAATGCTAACGGAACTTATGCTGCTGGCATTGTAGAAAAAATTGGTGTAAATGGCTGCTGGCTTGTTGCATTATTTACATTTGCCGTTGCAGTTTTTGTTAAAGTCTTCTTTGAAAAAGTTGGAGCAAAATTATTATCTATGCTCCCAGTTCTTGTTGCTCTCATCGCCGGATATATCTTTGCAATTATACTTGGAATTGTAGATTTTTCTGCTGTAAGAGAAGCTGCATGGTTTGGTTTACCTAAATTCTCTTTACCTGTATTTTCCACACGTTCAATGTCAATAATTGTACCAATAGCAATTGTTACTATTGTTGAACACTTTGGTGATGTTCTCGCTATTGGAAATGTTGTTGGAAAAGATTTTATTAAAGAACCTGGTATCCATAGAACATTATTGGGTGACGGACTTGCCACATCTCTTTCTGCTATGATCGGTGGTCCTGCTAATACAACTTATAGCGAAAATACCGGTGCTGTTGCTCTTACAGGTGTTTTCAATCCTGTTATCATGAGAATTGCTGCTGTATTTGCTATAGTACTTTCGTTTGTACCTAAATTTACCTCGATCATTGAAACAATTCCTGGTCCGGTTATTGGTGGAATTTCTATCCTTTTATTTGGTATGATCTCTTCTATTGGTATCAAAAATATGGTTGATAATAAAGTAGATTTTACAAATGCTAAAATACTTATGATAACTGCTGCAATGCTTGTTTTGGGATTGGGTGGAGCTGAATTTGCTGTTGGAAATTTCCATTTAGTAGGTTTAGGTCTTGCTGCTGTTGTTGGTATTATTCTTAATCTTATTTTGAACTTCGGTGAGATTAGAAAGAAAAATATAGAATAGTATTATTGTCCAAACAAATTAAAAGCTATTTTCATTTATGGAAATGGCTTTTTTTATTCTTGGATAAAGATATCTAAGAAAGTATATCACATTGTTTTGCATAATCATTTACGACAGATTTAATTTATATCATGAGTATAAGGGTAATTAAACAGAAAGTTAAAGAATTTGGATGGTTTTAAATCAGAGTAAAACCTTGATAATTTTATGAATATGGATTACAATAGATATGAAAATCAGATTAAGTTACTTTTCAACAAAATAATTCACAAAAATAGTTACG
>JAGGWC010000243.1 GCA_021157645.1 Candidatus Cloacimonadota bacterium
ACAGAAACATTTACTCACAACATCTCTGAAGAAGGAGTTCTGGAAGGGTTTGAAGAATATATCTGTGAGAATTTAATGCAGCGTTTAAAACTCACAAAAGTAGCTCTAATTTCTTATGATAAAAATATGAAAGCATATAAATTCAATGAAATTCGTGGAAGTGATGTAATTGAGAATTCCAAAGTGGGTGACACCCATCTGTTACTTCTGGAAAATAAAATTCAAAAAAACAACAAAGCATTGAACGAAAATCCACAGGAGATCTCAAGTTTTCCGATGATAATCCCGATAATTCATGATCTCGACCATAAATGGTTTTTAGCACTCGGGAAGAAATTGGATAAATCGCTCTATAGTAAAAAAGATGAACAAGCTTTAGTCCAACTTACTGAGCGAATAAAACTATCTCTTAAATTTATTTTAGCTTACGAAGAGATCGTGAATAAGAAATATCATTTAACCATTGCAAAACATGAGGAGAAAATAAAGAAAAAAGACAATATGATTCAAATGCTAAAGAAAGAATTGAAAGATATTAAGAATTAAATATATAAAACCTTTTGACAATAATATAGAATATAGATTTATTTAGTATTATAAAAATTAATTAAAATTAGGGAGGATAAATGGTAAACAAAGTATGGGAATATTTTTTAAACGATGATTATTCATTTTCGGTTACAGTTGATAAAGCAGGAAGAAAGATAGGTAAACTAGTAGATCTGAACAAAAATAAAGTTCTGGCAGATAATCTGATGCAAAAGGTTATTCCAGAAAATCTTCCTAACTTGTTGAATGTTGCAAAAGTAATTATTAGTGCTGCATGGCAGGATGGAAAAATCCTTCAGGAAGAAAAAGATGCTTTTAATTATGCTTTTAAGAATGTAGCTTTCACATCAGAGCAAAGAGCTGATATTGATAGAGAATTTAAAATACCTACACCAATTGCTGAACTGATAAAGAATATTACATCCCATGACGAACAAATGCTTATTCTGGAAACTTCTATTCTATTAGTAATAGCTGATGGTGAATTTCATCCAAAAGAAAAAGAATTTATAGATTATCTGGTAAAAAAATTCGAATTAGACACCGAAGATTTTGCACTTTTATACAGAGTTTTACCGGATCGTGCCAAAAAATATTTCATCAAAGAAAAACTACACGAAGGATTAAATATCAAAGCTGATGAGATTACAGTATTGAACAAGTTCGTTCCTGAAATTAAAGTACCAGAGTTAAAGCATGAAACCGTTTATAGAAATTTAATGATCAATTGGAGAAACAGAAGAACGCGTTATTCGAAGATTAAAGCTTATTAAATTAATTCTCTTTTGAGAAATTATTTGTCATCCCTCGAATATTATAATTGCATACAAATATGGCGAATCTCTTGAATAAAAGAGAAAAATCTGAAAAATATTGGATTTCGGTTCTAATTCTAAATATGTTATTACCAACAGGTATATCAAATAGCGTTATTTGGAGAATTTGATCTGTAATATTATTATTAAAATATTACATGATTCTATGAATATCGTCGTTCTGATAAATCCTTTACCCAAAGCTATTTAGTGAGTCAAACATTGTTCTCCTTAGAAAGAATAGACTTAATAAAATCACCACTGGATTATCTACTCAAGTCTTGCATTTTTTAAATTGACGCAATAATACAGTTCTTAAATTTATAAAACATTATGAATAAAGATAGAAAGATAAGAATACTTATTTTGATGCAGATGATAGTTATTGCTATAGTAGCAGTATCTATTCCTGCACTTATTACAACTTTTCAAAAAGAGTATGATCTTACAATTGCACAATCTGCTATAATTCCCATAATTAGCACTTTAGCTGGATTTATTACAAATATTTTGATAGCTTCTGTTTCTGCAAAAATGGGATTGAAAAAACTCAATCTTTATTTCCTGATAATTGGTTTGATTGCCAGCACAACCTTAGCATTTTTCAATAATATTTATATATTCTTATTCGGGATCCTGCTGGTTGGAATTAATACTGCTTTCGGACTGACCAATGTTTCTACGATCTTTGCTCACTTGGGAATAAAGTACCAAAATTACGGAGTGTTTCATGCTTTCTTCGGAATCGGCGGGATCATTGCTCCAGCTATCATCAGCTTTCTGCTTGCACACAACATTAACTACCGGTACATTTATTATTTGTTGATTCCAGTATTTGCTACCTTTATAGCTTTTGTAGCGGTCTCTAAACTAATAGAGAATAAAAAATATGAAAAAATTAAAATAAAAGAAGCACTTGGAATTATCCGTAAAAGTTTTATTTTACCAGTTCTTATAATTATTGCATTACAAGCAGGAAGTGAACAGGGTATAGTCACGTGGAGTGGTAACTTATTTAGTGATGTGTTTAGTTATTCCGCTGAATCAGCTTCACTGTTTCTTAGTTTTTATTGGATAGTCTTTACAACTGCAAGATTATTAATACAATTTGTTGAAAACAGAATTGGGAAATTAAACACAGTAAAATTAAGTCTTATATTGGTTGTATGTTTTCTGTTTCTGCTATTGGTTACTAATAACCCGATATTTTTTGTGCTACTGGCAGCAGCAATGGCACCGATTTTCCCACTTATGCAAAAATATTCTGCTCAAAAACTACTTCCCCGTGAAGTTGGACTTTTTAACGGGATGGTATTTGCCTTTGCCAGTATGGGAAATGTGATAATTGCTGGTTCTATGGGTGGGCTGGGAGATTACAATATCAAACTCTCTTATCTCATCCCTGTTTTTTGTTCATTAATAATTTTAGCCATCATTTTCCATTTGGTGTCACTTAAAAAATCGGGAAAGGTTAAGGTTTCTCCGAGATAATCAACTTTCATTCTGATGACTTTTATATTATACTCTTTTTAGAGAGGATAATTAACTTAATATTCTCTCTGCATTTCATTCAGAGTAATTATACGTATATTTCTACAACTGTTGTTGTAAACTATGGTTTGGCAGACAAAGTGATAAACAAAAAAACAGTTAAAGTAGAAATAAAAATATTACCAGCCGCCGGAAGCACCTCCACCACCAAAGCTACCGCCACCACCGGAAAATCCACCAAATCCTCCTCCGAATCCACTGTTGTTTCCACTACGACCTCCACCGAGCATGCTTCCAAGGAATAAGGCAGTAAACAAGCCACCTCTTCTTCTTCCTCTCCCAAGTCCGCCAAAAATAAACATGAATAAGAAAACAATAAGTCCGAATGGGATTTGCTTCAGTTTTCCTGCTTTTTGCTGTTGATTATATTTTGCAAGTTGCTCATCTGTGATTTCAAATTCTTTTGTAACAAGACCGCTGATTGCCAGTAGTCCATTTGCAATCCCAACTGTATAATTTCCCTGTTTAAAATCGGGGACAATATAATTCCGAATAATATATCCGCTTTTTGAATCGGTGATAATTGCTTCAAGTCCATAACCAACTTCGATACGGATTTTCTTCTCATTGAATGCAACAAGCAAGAGTACACCATTATCAAATTCTTTTTGTCCCAATTTCCATTCCTGAGCAACGCGCAGAGAATAATCTTCTAAATTTTCACCTTGTAATGAAGATATAGTTAGCAATGCAACTTGTGAAGAAGTTTTAGCTTCAACATCTCGTAGCAAAGCTTCCAGTTTTTCTTCATCTTTGGAATTTATTATGTTTGCATAATCGTTTACAGCACCTTTTAATTTTGGAATATCAAGTGAGAATAAAGCACTTGCGGAGAAAACAAACAGAATTGAAATTAATATTATTTTTTTCATCTTATTTCTCCAAGATCTCAATATCATCGGTTAATTCGTTCTTATCATTAGCTTGAATGGGGAAGTGTTCTGCCAGCAGATCTCCGCATTTACTTATTGATTCTGTAAGATGAATTGCAATATTTTTTTGCTTAATACCTGTGATAATGTTATCGACAATATTCTGCCATTTTTCTTCTGGGATCTTTTCATTGATTCCGCTGTCAGCCAGTAGCTCAACTCTTCGTTCCATAATAGAAATGAAGATCAAAATTCCGATTCTGTCTTTAGTGTTATAGACTCCAGATTGCATAAAATATCGAATTGCCCTTTCCTGAACTTTTTGCTGTCTTATCTTTTTAGGAACGATTAGTCGATCAATACTGGAAATATTCCCAATAAAATAGCAAATGGT
>JAGGWC010000068.1 GCA_021157645.1 Candidatus Cloacimonadota bacterium
ATATGTAAAAGTATAATCGATAGGATCAGATTCACCTTCATCATAAACAGCAGTTACTTGTGCCAGATACGTTGTACCATCTACAAGTCCTTCATATTGGTAGAACAATTCTGTAGTAAAACCATCAAATACGCCATCTATATATAAATTGTATCCAATAAATTCACGAGAGTATAAAGCACCACTGGAAGATCCTGCACCAGTTAATTGTGGTCCTTTTTCTAATATACGAGGATCCATTTCTGTCACATATACATTGTCAGAAACATCAATACGATTATTATTAGACTTCACGATTACCTTATCATCTTCTGCTAAAGAACCAAATAGGGCAAAACTAAGGTTGAAATCAACATAATCTGGTTGAGGCCATTGAATTGATCCAGCTACCCAGGTAGTGAACCCGCTGCCGAATCCATCACCAGGATTTTGCCAGTAAAATTCTGCATCAATTGTTGGAGCAGCTTGTTTAGTCCAGAACCATTGTCCGCCAGCTGCAAAATCTAAACGTCCTTGTACACCTATCCAATAGGTTCCTTCGGCAAGTATTGTATCATCAAAACTACAATCAAAGTTTCCGGTTGCATCAAAATTTGCTGGAACATCAAGATATTCAAACAACAAAGTACCAGGCATTCCTGCAGCATCTTCAAAGAAGCGCACATTAGCAAGAGTACACGGACCTGCTGCACTGAAAGAGCCAAGTATTGCTACTTCATTTATAGTCCATGTTTCACCGGCAGGAACCACAAAATCATCGGCACCTTCAGCATCATATTGATCATAGGCAGTTTCAAAGTCTTGAGAGGTAACACCTCCTTCTGATGATACAAAATCCATCTGACTGTAAAGTGCTTCAGCACCACCGCTACTTGGAGCTTCCCAAGTTGCATAAGCTTCTTCTGTTACAAAGAGGTTTACAGGAGGTTCAGGAACATAAGAAGAAGTAAATTCTACGTCCAACACACCAGTGCCGGCACTAGAACCATATCCACCAATCTGGATGAAGTAATCTTCACCAGCTACAACTGCAATATCAAAAAGCTCAGATTGCAAACCACATGAATCATCGTTAGAAGCAATTAGTGTAGTAGCATCACATTCTCCATAAAGTGCAAGCTTTGTGTCAAGACTACTCCCACAAAGTCCAATATACAATAATCCATCACTATCAGCTGTATAGACATAAAAGAGGTCATTACTACTTATATATGTACCAAATCCACTTGCTGTAGCTATAGTTGTATCAAATGGAAGATCTGTTACTTCACCAACTACTACAGCATCATCGCAAGTGTCACCACCAAGAGTGAAAGCTACGTCTAATAATCCAGCACCGTTAGAAGAACTGTATCCACCAATCTGGATATAATAATCTTCACCAGCCATTACCGGAACATCAATCAGTTCAGATTGTGCACCACAAGAATCATCATTAGAAGCAATTAGTGTAGCAGCATCACATTCTCCATAAATGGCTAATTTTGTATCAAAGCCACTATCGCAAAGCCCGACATAAAGTAAACCGGAGCCAGAAGCTGTATATACATAAAAGAGGTCATTACTAGTAATATATGTACCAAATCCACTTGGTGTAGCTAGAGAAGTATCAAATGGAAGATCTGTTACTTCGCCAACAACTTCTGCAGTTTCGCAAGTATCATTTTCAGGACCTGCAGCACCACCAGTTACATCAATTTCATAATTACCACTATTGCCACCATAACCATCTACCACGATGTAATAAGTATTACCACCGATGAATGTAAGACCGGTTAATTCTGAAACAAAACTCTGACCCAATGCACTTACGCATTCATCATCATTACAAGCAAATGGAGCACCCGGAGTTACTGCATTTTCATAGATGTAAAGTTTTGTATCATAATCTGTATCGCCACAAAGTGAAACGATAACATTATCAACATCAGCTGCCGGTGTAAAAGAATACACAACATCAGGTGCAGTACTACCAGTATATGGGCAAGCCTCATCGTAATCATTAACGTATCCGGCAGTTGTACCGGAATCGTTATAGGGTAATCCCCCAAACACAAGTGCACTTGCCACAGTATCACCACCTTGTCTTGTAGGTGCAGGATAGTTGGCAGGGTCATACTGAATTGGTGCGGCTTTTTCCGCAAATGCCCAACTTGCTGTGAGCATTAGTACCAATAAAAAAATTATTCCCTTTTTCATAAAATCTCCTTAAAATTTTGGTTAACGATTAAAAAAATCATAAATTCGATATTAACGGTTTAGAATGCAAATACTTAGAAATCGATAGTAGTTGATCATTTTTGTTTTCGATATTAACGTTCTTCTTTTTATCTAATATTCTTCTTCCAAAATTAGTTTCAAGAACATAATCAATATTTCTTTTTTTCATAACGTCATTTGTTGTATTTTTAGGTTTAGCTGTCAAATCATTTTCTTATTAATTCCTTAATTATTTTATTTCGTTAATCTTATTTATAATGCAAGAATAAATTGTTACTTTTTTCTTATCTTCTTTTTAATAAAGCACTTACGCCACCTTAAAATGATTTTTAAATTATTTATCTACCCCCCTATCTCCTTTAACTTCAAGACTTTATAAATTACATTTATTTCACGATATTTCTACGTTTATTCATAAGCATATCTTGCATAATAAATAGTGATTTTTTTTATTTATAATTCATATTTTTAAGCTTCTCTTAAGGAGAGAAATAATATATGAAGATGCAGAAAGAATTTTGTGATTTTTTAAAAAGGGTAATTCACGAATTGCCCTTTATATCTTTGTTGGAACTACGGCAGATCAACCTTACCAATTATTGTAAAATTTATCACACTTTTAACAGGATCGTTTGAAATTATTGTTAATTTAGATGCAATATTATTTTTTTTAATTGTAGGTTTAATACTAAGCTGAAATGTTCCTTTTTCTCCAGGTTTAATTTTTTGTTTATAGGGATGAATGGAATACATACTATTAGTTGTTGTAATATTATGAATAAGAAGTTCTCTTTTCCCAAGATTTTCAATCTCAAGGTTTTTAATCGTTAATTTATTCGGTTCAATTTTTCCAAGATCAATTTTGTTGAAAGCTGTAGATATAATTGGTGGATTCGCCGATTCCCATTCCGTTAGTATTGAGAAATCTTCAACAATATTAGCAATAATGGAAAGTTTGCCATTATATTTTTCCTCTTTTTTAATGATCTCGAAATCATAAACAGTAATAAATTTGCCCATCTCGCTATGTAATGTAGAAAATTCAGCTGTAATTTCACCGGATTGTCCCGGTTTCAGTATTTGTGGTTCAACATTTAATTCAATTTGATCAAATTTAGTTAGCGAGATAATGTGTACTGTCTCTCCGGTTGAATTAAAAATAGTTATTGTTTCATTTTTAGTGGTACCAAAAAAGATATCTCCAAAATCTATTATATTATTACTGGCATCTAATGAGCCTATCTTGTTTCTAAATTTACCCGGGGTAGAAATTACATAACCTTCGATGATCAATCTAATAAATTGATCGTTGATATCGGTATATATAAGCATGGACTTATGGAAATCACCTGGTCTATTATTAGAATCAAATTGAACCGAGATAGTTCCTGTTTGCCCTGGTTTCATTTCCTCAGTTGACCAACTGGGAGCAGTGCATCCTCAACCGGCTTTTACATTTAATAATCTAAATGATTCATCTCCGGTATTAGAAAATTTAGAGTCAATTTGGTGTGGTCCGCCCTCTTCTTTTATCCTGCCAAAATCATATTTTAATGTTTCGAATTCTATGATAGGTTGCGATACTAACAAAACCCAGATAAACATTATTAGTATAAATGCAATAGCTCTTTTCATTTCTGCTCCACTTTAAATTACTTATTGGGATCTATCAATTTTAAGTGTTTAGTTTTCCAACCCTCTATGCCTTCATACATATGATAGATATTTTTAAAACCTATTTCACTCATTTGTTCAACTGCCTTTTTACTTCGAATCCCAGACTGGCAATAAACCAGATATGTTTTTTGTTTATCCATTAATTTCATCATCTTCCTAAAATTCGACCCTGTAAAATCAATATTCACAGCATCTTCTAAACAACTATTATTATATTCATCGGCAGTTCGGACATCAAGAATTACAAGTTCATTACTACCCTTAAAACTCTTCACGATTTCTGCTGCTTTTCCAATTTGGATATCATTTACAATTCCTTTATTGGAACTTGCTTCCGGTAGATCGACCTCGCCAAT
This sequence comes from Candidatus Cloacimonadota bacterium, assembly GCA_021157645.1. GTDB lineage: Bacteria > Cloacimonadota > Cloacimonadia > Cloacimonadales > TCS61 > Tenebribacter. Next base: position 4,254 of record JAGGWC010000068.1, read on the forward strand.
TATTGTAAAACTAATAACACTTTGTTCAGGGTCATTTGAGATTATTGTGATAATTGATTTTAATTTATTAATACTTGCATCGGGTAAAATATTTATATTAAATGAGTCCTTTTTACCAGGTTCTACGATAAATTTTACTGGATCTATTCTAAATTTCTCATCAAAAGATTGGATATTCCTAATATAAAGATCTCTTGTCCCGATATTTTCAACTTCAATAATTTCTGTTCTTAACTTGTTGGGAATTAGATCTTTGATCATAAGCGCTTTATTATTAACAGATATTATTATTTTTGGAGGATTTTCCCTTTCTTCACGTGTTAATGTCGAAAAATCTTCAATAATATTTGAATTAAGTATTAAATATCCCTGCTGTATGTTATCTGCATATTTAACATTAAATTGGATCATGTCTGTCTTTTTACCAAGATCTCTGTTCTCAGAGTTAAAATGAATTATTAACTCTCCATAATCTGCAGGGCATAAGATAGCCGGTTTAATTTCAATTTTAATTCCATCTATTTCGCTGGCAAGCGAGATAAACATTGTATCTTCTTTAGTGTTGCGGATCTTTATTCTTTTTGATTGTTTTTCACCAAGAAATAAATCTTTAAAATTAATTTGATTGTTATCAGCATCAAATGGTCCAATGTGCTTTCTTAATTTTCCCGGAGTTGCTATCACAAAACCTTTAATTATTAGCTTTGTTATTTCATTATCTATGCTGGTATTCACCTTTATAGATTTGCCAAAACTACCCGGTCTGTTATTTGAATCAAATTCAACAGAAATGATACCTGTTTGTCCCGGTTCTATTTCATCAGTTGACCAACTGGGAGCAGTGCATCCTCAACCGGCTTTTACATTTAATAATCTAAATGATTCATCTCCGGTATTTGAAAAATTAAAGTCAATTTGGTGCGGTCCTTCCTCTTCTTTTATTCTGCCAAAATCATATTCTAATGTTTCAAATTCTATGATGGGTTGCGATTGCAGCAATGCACATATGAATAGCAAAAAAATCACAGTAATTATTTTTTTCATTTATATTCCTCACTATTTTTAAAATTATTTATTTTAAGTCTTAATGTCAAGTTCAAATGATAGGCACGCATCCCCCGAAAAAATTTCGTAACCCCTGCACTCTCAGTTGCAACGGTTCATTTTGTGCAGTTTGATATGTAACATCAGTATAG
>JAGGWC010000161.1 GCA_021157645.1 Candidatus Cloacimonadota bacterium
ATGTAGATGGTGAAAATGAATTTTCGGTTTATCTTGCTCCAGTTGGAAAATATTAGAAGGATATGAAATTTATGAACGTTGATAAAGATAATGTCTTCACAGTCTCGGAAGTAAACCGTCACATACGGAATGTAATAGAAAACAATATCCCAAATCTGTTTGTGGAAGGTGAAATTGCTAATTTTACTCATCACCGTTCTGGACATATCTATTTTTCTTTGAAGGATGAAAAAAGTACTTTGAGATGTGTTTTTTTCAAACCAGCAAATCTTTCACTAAAGTTTCAACCCAAAGTTGGAGATAAGGTTATCTGCTTGGGAAAAATATCCGTTTACGAAAAAGGTGGAAATTACCAACTCACAGTCAATAGAATGCTGCCCTCAGGAATTGGTGAACTCCAACTCAAATTTGATGAATTAAAACGCAAATTATCCGAAGAAGGTTTATTTGATAATGAATATAAAAAAGCAATTCCAGAGTTTCCAGAATCTATTGGTATAATAACCTCTTCTACAGGTGCTGCAGTTGAAGATATCCGTAATGTAATTTCAAGGAGATATCCAGCTAAAATTTTTCTATATCCAGCTACTGTCCAAGGTGATAATGCTGCTAGAGAAATTATAGCAGGAATTGATTATTTTAATACTGAATTCCCTGTTGACGTGTTGATAGTCGGACGTGGCGGTGGTTCACAGGAAGATCTCTTCTGCTTCAATGATGAGACTTTAGCCAGAAAGATATTTGCATCAAGAATCCCTGTTATTTCTGCTGTTGGGCATGAAATTGACTTTACGATCTCAGATTTTGTAGCTGATCTACGAGCTCCTACACCATCGGCAGCAGCTGAACTTGCAGTACCTGACAGAAGAGAGCTTACAGATAAAATTAATAATTTATTCAGTAGTATGCGTTATGCTACACAATATTATTTCAATTCCAAAAAACTTGAAATTCAGGAGCTGGAAAGTGCTTTAGAAAGTCAACATCCAAAGAACATCCTGAAAGATCTCTATTCTAAACTAGAACGAACTGCAATGAAGTTAAACATTACAACTCATAAACTTTTACAAACACAACGAAATAAGTTGGAAATCCTATTTTATGAACTGAAAGAATTGTCACCCCAAGAAGCCCTCAAGCGTGGTTACAGTTTAATTAGAAAAGAGAAAAAAATATTAAATTCCATAAATGATATTAATATTTCTGATAAATTACAATTGATATTATCTGATGGTAAATGTTTGGCAGAAATCGTAGAAAAACAGAAAAATATTTCAATAACTAAAAAAAAGAAATGAAAAAAGTATTAGTAATTCTTATTATATTAATTTGCATATCATTAAATGCAGAAATACGCGCAATTTGGGTTCCTATATGGGAAATAACCACTCCTGAAAAAGCTGATTGTGTACTTGACGATCTTAACAAAAACAATGTAAACCAGCTTCTTGTTCAAGTTCGGTATCGTGGTGATGTAGCATATACACCAAATAAAGTATCAAATTTCTATGAGAATAAAGAAAAACAATATTATGCAATTAAAGATTCACTTTTTGATCCGCTTGAATATTTTTTAGAGAATAATACAAACAAAGATTTGGAGATCCACATCTGGTTTCCTACCTTTATTATTACGGGACACAATCTTGATAATTTACCTCCCGGGCATGTTTATTTTGCTCATCCGGAGTGGGTAACCTGCGATTTTTCGCAAGAGAAAATGAATCCTGAAAGTTATATGGGAGCATATCTTGATCCCGGGATTCCACAAGTTCAAGAATACACAAAAAATGTTATTCTTGATATAATTTCAAATTACAATGTTGATGGAATTCATTTGGATTATATTCGCTATCCAGACTCTCATTATGGGTTTTCTGAACTGGCTTTGGAAGCTTATAAAAGAGATGTTAAATTTCAAGATGCTGATGCATGGATGCAATGGAAAGAAGACCAAATCACAAATTTCATGAAAGATATCTATTCCAATGTAAAAACAATTTCCCCCAAGATTCAAGTAACAGCTGCTGTAATATCTAATCTGGATGAGGCGGAAAGATATTCTCAAAACTGGATAAAGTGGCTACAGGAAGGATATTTGGATAAGGCATATTTAATGGAATATTCTACGTCAAATTCAACAATTGAAAAACATCTCAACTTTCTTTCTAACTATGATCTGAATGAAAAAATTGTGGTCGGTTTGCGTTGCTGGAATACTGCTTATAAATATCCGGCTAATAAAATTAATGAGAAAATAAAACTGGTGAAGAAAAAAAGATTTAATGGTTTTGCTCTGTTCAGTTATACAGGCATTAGAGAATCGGAATATTTTAAGGATTTGAAGATAAAGTAAACCTCACCTCAATCCTCTCCCAAAAGGAGAGGAAGCCAGATTCAAGCTTATTCGGAACAATCCGAGTTGAAAAAAGATTAGTTTAAAGGAGTTTTTATGCGTGTAGATAAATTGTTAAACAAATTATGCCTGATAAAAACCAGAAGTATCGCCAAAAATGCCTGTGATAAAAAACTGGTAAAGATCAATGATAAAATTGCCAAAGCAAGCTCAACAATTGTAGATAATGATATAATTGAATACAAACTCTACGGATATTATAATAAAATAAAAATTACAAAAGTCCCAAGCGGTAATGTTTCAAAAGTAAAAGCACCAGAATTTTATAAAATTCTGGAAAGAGATAAATTGGAGTTATAGATTCTAACTCAACTCGAGTTCACAGAACCCGAGTCGGGTTAATTTGAGTATAAAAAAAAGCGTTCGAATTTCTCGAACGCTTTTTAAATCTAATATGTATTATTCGTCGTAATCTTTCATCTCGTTTTCCAATTCACCAAAAGCTTGTGAAGCTTTGAATTGATTGTAAAGTGCTTCTTCATTCTTGATCTTATTCATAAGATTTTTATTAACTGCTTCTTTAGGAACGCTTACACGAACAAATGTTTGGTAACGATTTTCATCAGTAACAATTGTTTCTTGTTTTGTTACCATAACATTTGTGAATTTAGCTTTAGCAACAGCCTTTACAACTTTACTTGTAAGAGCAAGAACTTGAGGATTTTCTACACCAGCTTCTTCCTCATAGTTTTTTACCATACCTTTAACATAAGTTTCAACATATTGTGCTGCCTGCAACATTGCATTTGCATAAGCTGCATCGTAAGATGAATTTTGTGAAACTTTAGTAGCCATTCCGTAAGTTTGAACATATTCTGCATCACCTTGATCCTGCCACCATTCCGGATAGTAAAGTTTTTTAACGCCTTTACCTCCTCTTCCACAAGCAGTAACGAGAAGCATAACAACGAGTAAAACTGCCATAATTTTTAATAATTTCATATTCCCTCCTTTAATTATTTGTATTTTTAGTAGATGCTTTCTGCATCCTTCACAAATTCAATTTTATTTATTGGAATGATCACATGTTTTTCATCAATTTGGAAAACGTGCCAACAATTGCCCCGAAAATTGTGAGGAACTTCAAAACTGGCAAGTAATTTATTCTGACCGTATACGAAAACCTGTGCATTACTTCGTGAAAGATTTTTACTTTGTTTACTTTCTTTGTTTGAATAATCATGAACAGAGTATTTATAATTGCCAACCGCAGGTTTATAAATGGTTACAGTTTCGGGTCCATATTTATCCATGTCATCTCTATCTAAAAAGTCTTTTCCGCCAATAGAATATCTGTTTCTATACCAAATATGAAAGTCGCCACCATCTGGATTTGGTCCGGAAAGATGAGCATCCAAATCTCTCGGTCTACTTCCCCATGTTAGAACAATGCGGAATTCTTTAATTTCTTGAGAAAGAACACATATTATTTCTCTTGGGGTTTCATCTGCTCCCATTCTTACATTTGCATAAGTGCTGATATATCCTTCTTTGGAAATATCAATTTTGTATTGCCCTATCTCCACATCAAATATGAATATTCCTGTTTCATCGGTTGTGGCTTGCTTGGTTTGTTTCATATAATCAGTTATACTAATTTTTGCATCTTTAAGTGGATTACCAGTAACAGCATCTACTATATTTCCAACAACTATCCTCGATTTTGGATAGTATTTAATTTCACGATCAATTTCTCCATTGACTGCATCGAGTGTGAATACTTTACAAGCTAAACCAGAACCTTGCGTAACTTTGATAAGATCAATCAGATCACCATCTTTAAAAACAGAGATCATTGGGTTACTCTTACTAATTAATGTAGGATCATTATTCATGTCATCATCGGCAAATTTGTCTTTTATCCAAAATGTAAAAAAACCATCTTCACTTTTTACTTTAAATATTTGCTGTGCATCAAAAGACATCCCTTCACCGATGGATATCAATTTACCATCTAAAGCTTCCGCTGCTCCGCCTCCACTTAAAAAGGCATGTTCTTCTCCAATGGAACCACTTATGAATCCATTGCATTCACCTTCAAATTCATCCCAATTTAAATTTATCTGATATTCAACAGCGAGTAAAAAGGAGCTAATTAATATTAATAAAATAATAAATTTAGATTTCATTTTTTCTCCTGCACAGAAAATCAAAATTTGGAACAACATCGTCAAGAAAAAATGTTTTTTTTAATATGTAACTTTTATAATTCTATGTCCTCTTCATAGTTACCTATTATGTTTTCAACTCTAATAATTTGAATGAATCCGACACCTTTTTTATCCAAATCAATTCCATTTTCTTTTAGTAGTTCAGCAAGTGTATTAGCAGTATTTTTATTTTCTATGTGAGCTAAAATCACATTTGATTCTTTGTTCTTCCCATGAGCCATATAACTTAATCCGGCAAAAACCGGCATTTCATAAGCCAGTTTTCTTGCCATTGAGGTAGAATTTAATATTGATGCATTGGTAATGCCAACTTCTATCATAGAATTTAATACATCATCAGCCTTGTTAATGTTATTCAGAGTCATAATTAATAGATATTTTTCTTTTTCATCCGAACTTACTATTTCATCATCATATTGGTTAAGAATTGTTATAACATCATCCTGTGTTTTACTATTTAGAAGAGCTTCCCTGAATTTATTTTTCTTTAATATTCGGTTTGATTGCGCCAGAAGTTGTAGATATTCTTTATTCTGAGATTTAGTACATCCAAAAAAGAAAATGATCTTGGCTGGTCCCATTTCTCCATTTTCATAATCTATTCCATTAGTAAAAATTATTATGGACATAAATAGTTTTTCCACTGAATCACTTCTGGCATGAGGTAAAGCAATCCCGGGGATCAATTCAGTATTAGCCATATCTTCTCTGGCATTCAAAGCTTTTAGAAATATCTTTCGATTTAGGATATAATCATGATTGTATACATGATTTGTCATTGCTTCAAACAACTCTTTTTTGTTGTTGATTTCGGGATTAATTATGATTAACTCTTTATCAATAATATTTTTCCACATACTTTTACTCCTTGTATAGAATCATGAACATGCTCTTATTCAAAAGAACTCTTCTTTAATTTAGTAAAACCAAATTTCAATAACAACGGTGTAACCAATGCGCTTACGATAACCATTAAAATAGTTGCCGATAGTATATCTGTAGAGATCACACCTTTTACCAACGCCATATTAGCAACTATCAAAGCAACTTCTCCCCGAGGGATCATACCCGCACCAATTCTAAAAGAACGAACTGTATCAAATTTAGTTAATCTTGCTCCTAATCCGCTTCCGATCATTTTACCGAATATTGCAAATAAAATAAAAAGGATAAGGAATGTTGGCTCTGCCTCAATTTTAAAAAAATTAAACTGTAAACCAATACTCACGAAAAAAACATCTACAAAAAAAGATTTTCCAATATTCGTTATTCCTATATTTAATGCATGTTTATGTTGTGTCTGCCCTAGGAAAAGCCCTGCAAAATATGCTCCTGTAATTGCAGCAAGTCCCGCCATTTCTGCTAACCATGAATAAAGTAATACAACAGCTATCGCTAATGAAATAACAACATTATCCAAGAGAATTTTCTTTAAATTTAAAAAGAAGGGCTGAAGAATAAATATTCCAATTAAAAATGCAACTATGAAAAAACCAAATATCTTGATTATTGAGATGGTAAAATCTACTCCTGATTCTCCTGCTCCGGAAGTAAATCCAAAAATAAAAGTAAGAAGTAAGATTCCAACAATATCATCAATAATAGCAGAATTAACAATACATCTTCCTTCAATTCCTTTCAATTTTCCCAGATCCAATAACGTCATCACACTCACACTCACACTTGTAGCAGTAAGAATCACACCAACTATCAATGCTTGCGAGATATTGTAATTTGTAAAATAGATAAGCGCAAAACCTAGAAAAAAAGGTAATGCAATCCCGCCAAAAGCTGGTAATAATGCTTGTCTGGAATCTTCCTTAATGCGTTTAATATCAGTTTCTAATCCAGCTTCAAAAAGAAGAAATAGAACTCCTACCTTTGCAATCCACATAATAACTTCATCCGGTTCAATAAAATGCAATAAAGTCGGACCTAAAACTATACCTAAGAGAAGCATCCCAACCACAGGTGGTTGTTTCAATTTTCTGGCAATTGCTCCAAGTATTTTTGAAAAAAATATGATGATCGCCAGATGAAGTAATATATGGTTTTCCATTATTTATTTATAGTATTTTGTTGATTAATGTGCTGTTGATAAGTTTGATTAAATTCGTGTCGACCACTGCCATTTGCAAAGAAAAAGAAAAAATCCGTTTCGGCAGGTTCAAGAACTGCCTGTATTGCGCTAATTGCAGGACTGCAAATTGGTGTAGGAGGTAATCCATAATTTTTGTAGGTATTAAATGGTGAATCTATTTTAAGATCACGGTAATAAATTTTCTTTCTAATTTTACCTTCAAGTTCAAGAGCATATGCTACGGTTGGATCTGCCTGTAGTTTGTAGTTATATTTGATACGATTCAAATAAACACTTGCAATAGTTGGTTGCTCATCTCTGAATCTGGCTTCCCGTTCTACAATAGAAGCCAAGACAAGTATTTCATAAAAATCAAGACCTTTATTCGGAACAAAATCAAAACTCTGTGTTTGGGAGAAAAATTCTTGTACCAACGTTTTTATAATGTATTGCTCACTTACTTCATATGGGAAATGATATGTCTCGGGATAGAGAAAGCCCTCAAGTGATGGTACGGAAAATCCCGTTAGTTTCATAGCAAGAAGAGAATCATTACAAAGAACAATAAATTTATTCTGATCTACAAAACCATATTGAGAAAGAACCTTAGCAGTTTTCTTAACCGTTAATCCTTCAGGAATTGTAACTTTACGAAGCGCAACCTTGCCAAATTTTAAAATCTTTACAACATCGGGAATAGACAATTTTCCAGAGAAATGATATTTTCCAAAACTCAGTGTTTTATCAAGATTAGTAAATTTGACATACAAATAAAAAACTCTTTTACTGTGAATTACATTCTTCTTATATAGCTTTTCCGCAATAGCTTGTGCCGATTCACCCTTGGATATATCAATGAGAATTTCATTAACTTTTTTTGGTAAAATTACAAGCGAAGTTATATATAAAACTAAAAGTACTGTTAAAATTACTAACGCAATTATTACTTTGTGAATCAGTTTCATGCCTGATTTTCCATATAACTTTTTAATATAATTGATGCTGCCACTTTATCAATAACTTTTTTGCTTTTGGCAATATTATAACCCATTTGTTTGAGATATTCATTTGCTTCAACAGTAGTATATCTTTCATCCCAGAAAATCACAGGGATGTCAATATTACTCTCTAACATCTCGGAGAATTTACGAACTTCCAAAGTTTTTTTTGTATCTTCGCCATCCAAATTTAAAGGTAATCCTAAAATGATCTTCCCAACTTTTTCACTCTTTATTATTTTACAAATTTCAGAGATTGTGTTTTCGGTATTAGGAATAACCTTAAAAGGTTGTGAAATTATCTGAAGAGGATCACTAAGAGCGATGCCAATTCTTACTGTACCAAAATCAATTCCCATTAATCTAAATAAAACCATAATAAACAATTACGTTGTAAACAAAGTAGACAGAATATTCTGTCAAGAGGATGTACTCTTGTCCTCTTCTACTTTTGTTTTATCCTTTTCTCTTTTCTGAAGTTCAATAATCTGCTCTCTCTTCGTTGTGATCTGTTCTTCCATTAGCTTAATTTTATCTAGTATCTCAATTATTTCAGGAAATTCAGAAAATTTCTTTCTCTTTGAAACAATAAATTCACCTATCTCTGTTTTATAGTCTTTTATAATTCTTCTATAATTGCTTATTTTAAGCTTTAATGCTGAAATTTTGCTAACTTCTTCAACCTTATCAAAAATCTTTGATAATACTGTATTTGCATCCCTTTTTATATTTTCAAAAAAAGATTTTTTATCCAAATCTTCCTCCTATCATGTCTTGAATTTCAAAGTAATTGTTTTTTTGTCAATTGTAAAATTTCATATAAAATTAAATAAATTAAAGAAACTAACAAAAAATAGTACTTTTTTCTGAATTGGTTTCATTATTGCTTGTTTTAATAAAGGAAGTTAAAAATTAAGGAGATTTTTAAAATGAAAAAAATGATTTTAATATTTATTATTGCATTAATGGGAATTACATTATTTGCAAATGTGAATTCAATCAGCCTGTCATCATCAAGTACACAATTAGAACTTCTTCGAAGTGATGATAATAATTTGCAGATGAAATTGACTATGGATAAAATCTTAGCATTTGACGTAACAACTGATGAGGGTACTTTTTCTCAGATAAGTATCGAAAATTTTACTCATTCAACAAATATTGGAGCACCAAAACTTCCGATAATTAGAAAATTGATCTCAGTTCCTTTTGGTGCAGAAGTCTCTGCACAAGTTCTTAATTATGAAACATCAATAATAAAACTTGAGGACTTTGGGATCAACTATCAACTTATGCCGGCTCAATTACCGGTTTCCAAAAGTGTAGATCCTTCTGAAATAGTTTTTAGTTACGATCCAAAAATCTATTCCAAAAACCAGTTTATTCCAAATGAAATTATTTCAATAGAAGAACTTGGAATTATGCGCGGAGTAAGATTATTTATTTTAGAGATAGCTCCTATTCAATATAATCCTGTAGAAGGAACAATTTTAGTAAACAACAATATTGATATTATAGTTGATTTTATTGGTGGTGATCATGCACAAACACAATGGAAAAGAGATAAAGCCTATTCACCATATTTTGAGGCAACTTTTGCTAAATCTGTGATCAATTATTCTCATATTCAAAGCAGGGATCAGATAACTCAATACCCGATAAAATATATAGTCCTTTCCGATCCAATGTTTGAGGAACAACTTCAACCTTTCATTGAGTGGAAAACCGAAAAAGGATTTGAAGTGATAGAAGCTTATACCGATGATCCAAATGTAGGTAATACATTAACATCTATCAAGAGCTTTCTGCAAGACCAGTATGATGCAGGAACGCCGGAAGATCCTGCACCTTCATTTGTGCTTTTTGTTGGCGATGTTGCACAAATTCCAGCATGGGCAGGAAGTACTGGCGGACATATAACAGACCTTAATTATGTTAAATTAGATGGAGCAGATTTCATCGCTGATATGTATTATGGTCGTTTCTCTGCAAACAATGCAGTTGAATTACAACCGCAGATCGATAAAACACTTGAATATGAAAAATTTGAAATGCCTGATCCTAGCTACCTGGAAGAAGTTGTGATGATCGCAGGGATGGATTCTTCGCATGGGAATACTTGGGGAAACGGACAGATTAACTACGGTACAACCTATTATTTTAATGCCGCTCACGGAATTTTATCACATACCTATCTCTATCCAAATTCAGGAAGTAATTCAGCTAATATTGTTCAAAACGTAAGTGATGGAATTGGCTACATTAATTATACAGCTCATGGAAGTTCCACAAGCTGGGCAGATCCTTCATTTACGATTTCTAATATTAACGGCCTTCAAAATGAGCATAAATACGGACTTGCTGTTGGGAACTGTTGCCTTACTAATAAATTTGAAGTTCCAACCTGTTTTGGTGAAGCATGGCTACGTGCTGAGAACAAAGGTTCTATTGGTTATATTGGCGGAACGAACAGCACATACTGGGATGAAGACTACTGGTGGGGAGTTGGTGCAGGCGCAGTAATGTCAAATCAGACTTATGAAAATACAGGACAAGGTGTTTATGATGGATTATTTCACGATCATGGTGAAGATTTTACTGACTGGTATACAACTACTGCAGGAATGATCTTTAATGGGAATCTTGCAGTAACCGAAGGTGGAGGAATGATAAATTACTACTGGGAAATTTATTCAATAATGGGAGACCCATCTCTTACACCATATTTTGGAATTCCACAGGAAAATATAGCTACTTATCCTGATGTTATATTTCTTGGACTGGATAATATTCAAATCACTGCAGAACCATATTCCTATGTTTCTTTAACTATGGATGGCGTTATTCATGGTAATGGACTCATTGATAATTCTGGTATTATTAGTCTTGATTTTGATGCTTTTGTAGCACCAGGAATGGCAAAACTCGTTATTACAAGACAAAATTGTGAGCCATTAATAGCTGATATAGAAATAATTCCAAACGAAGGACCTTATGTTATATTCGAAAGTTATGCTATCGATGATACAAATAATGGCAATGGGAATGGATTACTTGAGAATGGAGAGATAGTAGCTCTTGATATGAATATTGAAAATTTAGGAACTGGTCAA
>JAGGWC010000225.1 GCA_021157645.1 Candidatus Cloacimonadota bacterium
TCTCCTGTCCTTTGGCATATCTCTATTCCAATAAAGTAAGAATACAAGCTCCCAATCAGACAGATGAAGGTTTTGATGTGATGCAACAGGGGTCTTTGATGCATTTGTGTTATGAACTCTTCGGAAAGAAGATCAAAGAGAGTGGGAATAGGAGTACGGACATGGATGAACTGTATGAGTTGATGTTCCAGATCTCTTTGGAAGCGTATGATTATCCGGAGACTGTGTCAAACAGAGAAAATGGAGAGAACATCCATCATCAGATCTTCCTTTCCACTTTGCAGGCAGGTTTGAAAGATGAAATAAATGCTGGCTTGTTGGCAAAATTTGTAGACTATTACATGGAAAATGCATCTTTGCTTGAGTACTTCCAAAACACAGAGTTTGAAAAAGGCTTTGCACTTAATAACGAACTAAAATCGTATGAGATAAAAGATGAGTATGACAGAAACTACTTCATACGAGGTTTCATAGACCGGTTTGACAACCTTGAAAGCCGAGTGAATGTCATAGACTACAAGTCAAAGAAGATCAGTGCTAAATCCGGAAAACACAAAGAGACACAAGAGAAGGTAGATGATCTAAAAGATGTACAGTTGGCTCTGTACATCTTGTATGTAAAACAAGCATACCCTGGCAAAGCATACTACTCCAGCATGCTCAGTTTCAAAGGCGAAAGCAAAGCTGCACATTTTGCAGAGTTGTTTGATGCAGGTTTTGACGATAGCTATGAAACGAAATTAAAACAAATTATTTTTGATACGAAAGAGGGTATTGGAAATGGGGAGTTTGGGTTTAACAATAGTGATGAAAAGGCTTGTGGATGGTGTGATTACAAGTTTATTTGTCATGAGGGTGTTTTGGGTAAGAATTTAAATTTAGAGGAAAATATGTGATGAAGATAGTTATAGTTTTCTTCTTTACATTGTTTGATATTTAATTTTATCAGGAAAGATGTTTTTTGCTATAATAATGAAGACCATGATATGTGGTGTGAGTTTAAGTTTATGTGTAATATCTTAAAATAAGGAATAAATTTTGGAGACTTCAAAGCCAGTATTGGGAACTTTACTAAACAGACAAATTAGATATGTTGTTCCCGTTTTTCAGAGACATTATGTTTGGACGGAAGAATATCAATGGAAACCATTGTGGGATGATATACAAAACAAGATAAAAGAAAGAGTCAATAAACAAAGGTTACATACTCATTTTACTGGCTCTATCGTATTGAATCAGGAAACAGTTACAACAAATGTATTAAGTACATACAGTGTTATTGATGGGCAGCAACGACTTACAACATTTCAGTTGTTTCTTATAGCATTTCGAGAAGTTTGTAGAAAAGCTGAAGACAATGATGATTTGACAGCAGCGATAAATGAGTTTATATTTAATAAGCCATCATTCGATGATACTAACTTTGAAGATCAAAAATACAAACTTGTGCCAACAAAATTTGATATTGAAATTTTTAAAGATATTGCAGATTTAACTTATGATGAATTCTACATTAAACAATTACAACCAATACTTGATGAACACGGTATTGGACCTAGGACATATCGTGAAGTAGCAAAAAATAGAAATAAGATTATGGGAGCATACTTGTATTTTTTTGATGAACTTACAGAGTATATATCCAATAAACAACATAATTTATCAACACTTGAATTAATTAAATATATACTTTTATCCATCCAAAATGATTTTCAATTTATTGAAATTGGTCTTTCTCCAGATGATGATCCTCAAATGATTTTTGAAACATTAAACGGTCGCGGTGCATCATTAACGGAAACGGATCTTATAAGAAATTATATATTTATGAGGGCAGACGCTAATGGAGAAAACTTAGACAGTATATATGATAAATATTGGGATGAATATGATAACCCTAATGCGATATATAAATGGCACGAAACAATTACTCGTGGGCGATATAAAGAATCTAAGATACAGTTTTTTCTTATTGATTATCTTACGGTACAAACAAGAGAAGAAATTAGATATGATCAAGTTTTCTATCGCTATAAATCATTTATAATAAATAAAAATCCATTTGAGTCATCAGAAGATGAATTGAAAGAGTTGTATGCATATAGTCAAATTTTTAAAAGATTAACTCACCCATCAAATAATTCAGTTTTAGAAAAATTTGCAAAAAGACTATTAGCGTTGGATACGACAACAATATTTCCATTATTGATGTATATTGAAGGTGAAAATGATATTTCAATAGCAGATAAAGATAAAATTTATAATAATTTAGACTCGTATATTACCAGGCGTTTCATATGCGGGCTTACAGCTAAAAATTACAATAAAGTATTCCTAGATTTTTTGAATTTTTTTATAAAAAGTAAATCTATAGATAAAAATGAAGAAGAAATAGATGAAGATGTGTTGAATATTGCTGATAGCTTTATGAAATATTTAGAAACAAAAAATAAAGATACTAATAGTTGGCCGAATAATTATATTTTGAAAGATAAAATACTTAATCGACCAATTTATCGAGAAGAAAAAGGTAAACCAAAAGCTTTAGTCAATATATTTTTAGAGATAGAAGATTTTAGTAGAAATTCAATGCAAGAAAGAATAAAAATTGCTACAGAAAACTTAACAATCGAGCATATCATGCCTCAAAAATGGTATGAAAATTGGCCTTTGAATGGGCAAAGTATTACAGAGGATGAATTTGCTATATCAGCTCAAGCCATATATACAGAAAATGATGTGAATGGAGTTTATCATTTAATTGATAAAAGAAATTCATCATTAAATACTTTAGGAAACCTCACTGTATTAACAAATTCCTTGAATCCAAGTGTTAGTAACGATTCTTATAAAAAGAAAAGGCCTGAAATCATAAAGAAATCTATTTTAATCTTAAATTCATATTTTCAAGATATTCAAGACTGGGATGAAGGTAGTATTAAAGAACGAAGTGAAGGACTATACGAAAAAATAATTGAAATTTGGGCATTCCCAACAAGTAATGTCAGTGTGTAAAAAGTTTTTATAATCGAACAAATAGAAGTAATTGCGAGCTAAGGGGAGCAAGATGACAAAACCATATAAAATATTCACAGCATACACGAAGGTAGAAGATAGAAATAAATATTTCCAAGAGTGCATAGAAAAAGAGATAGTAAATATAGTTGCAACTACAAAACAAAAATATGCATCTGTTGAATGGGATTTGATTACACTGGATAA
>JAGGWC010000194.1 GCA_021157645.1 Candidatus Cloacimonadota bacterium
AAGAATTGATGCTGGTGCAAGGCACGATCTATCCTGATACGATTGAAAGCGGTTCTACAGATAAAGCTGCTAAAATTAAAACTCATCATAACCGTGTAAGTGAAATTGAAAAGTTGATCGAAGAAGGTAGAATAATCGAACCGATCAAAGAGTTGTATAAAGATGAAGTTCGTAAACTAGGTGATGAATTAGGATTGCCGAAAAAACTGGTTTACCGTCATCCATTCCCCGGTCCCGGATTAGCTATCCGAGTTATTTGTTCAGATACTGATAAGCCTTCTGATGATTATCTAAATGATAATACAAAATTAAATGAGATTCTTTCTGAATTTGATTTATCGGGAAATATATTACCAATTAAGAGTGTCGGTGTACAAGGTGATTTCCGTACCTATCATCATCCAGCTGTAATTTGGTTCCAAAACCAAATAGAACCAAACTGGGAGATATTGAAAACAGCAGCTTCAAAAACAATAAACAAAATACAATCTGTTAATAGAATTGTTTTCAGCAACAAACCGATTGAATTAAGATTAGATAAATTATTCCTGCAAAAAGAGGTGTTGGATAAACTGCGGAAAGTTGATGAAATTCTACGCATCGAAACAGATCATATTCCGGAGATCTGGCAAATGCCGGTTGTAAGTTTACCACTGTTTAATAAAACCGGACAAGCTTTTGTGATGCGTCCCGTTTGTTCTACCGATGCTATGACAGCCAGTGTTTATGAAATGGATTTCAAAGAATTTCGAAGACTCTCAAAACTTATACAGAAGATTGATGGAGTTGGAAACTTACTCTATGATGTAACAACCAAACCACCCGGAACTATTGAATGGGAGTGATTTAATTAGTGAATAGGGATGAGAAGTGAGGAATTTATAATTTCACATTTCTAATTTCAAATTATTTCCCTCTTGCTTTTAAAACTTCTTCTTCAATACTCTTTGGAACAGCTTTATATTCACTGAACTCCATTGTAAAATCTGCTTTACCCTGGGTTACTGATCTAAATTGTGTAGCAAGTCCGAATGTTTCTGAAAGCGGCATTTCTGAATCTATCCTTGTAAAATGATTGTCGATAACTGTATCTAATACAGTCCCTCTGTTCTGGTTGATAATTGCCATGATGTTCCCGCGAAACTCAGAAGGAGTTTCTACTGAAACTTTCATAATAGGTTCAAGAATAATTGGTTTTGCTTTCTTATAATTTTCTCTGAAAGCTGTTCTGGTCGCAATTTCGAAAGCAAGTTGTGATGAATCTACAGCATGAAAATCACCATCATCAAGACTCATCTTAACTCCAACTACTGGGAATCCTGCAAGTGAACCTTTTTCTAACGCAGAGAAAAAACCTTTTTCACAACCGGGAATAAACTGACTGGGAATATTTCCACCTCTTACCTTATCTTTAAAACAATTATCATCTTTTCCAGAATGAGTAAGAATTCCTTTAACGCGTGCAAATTGACCACGTCCTCCAGATTGTTTCTTATGAATATAATCAAATTCGATTGCTTTTGTAATAGTTTCTCGATATGAAACTTGAGGTGCACGAACTTCCAAATTCACACCATATTCTCTTCTCATCCTTTCGATATACACATTTAAATGCAATTCACCCATACCATGAACAATTGTTTCGTTGGTTTCTTCATCCACGTTTGCTTTAAAAGTGGGATCTTCTTTAGTAAATCGTGACAGAGCTTTAGAAAGTTTATCTTGATCAGCACTGTCTTTTATCCCCAGTGCCAAAGATATAATAGGTTTTGGAACATAGGATTCTCGCATTGTATAATTTATGTTTCCACCATTGAAAGTGTCACCCAAAGCACAGTCAACGCCAAATAAAGCTATAATGTCGCCAGCTTTTGCACTTGTGATATCTTCCATGTTATTAGCATGCATTTTTACAAGTCGGCCTACTTTTACTTTGTTTCCTGTTCTTGCATTTCTTAGGTTAGATCCTTTTGATATCGTACCTTGGTAAATCCGCAAATATGTAAGCTGTCCATATTGTTGATTTTCTAATTTGAATGCTAAAGCAACAGCTGGTAAATCAGGATCTGAAACCAATTTTACATCCTTCATATTATCATCTTTGTCGCGAGCAATATTTATTCCTGCTGTTGGGTCAGGGAGATAACGAACAACTGCATCAAGAAGTAATTGAACACCTTTATTCTTGAATGCAGATCCCATAAATACTGGTGTCATTTCCATTGCAATTGTTGCTTTTCTCACGGCTTTGATGATCATCTCTTCAGTTTCATTTCCTTCTAAAAAACCTTCTGCCAGTTCATCACTAAACATAGAAACAGCATCGATCATTTCTTCACGCATTTCTTCAGCTTTATCTACATATTCTGCTGGAATATCTTTTTCTAAAACTTGTTCACCTTTTGGTCCTGTAAAATATCTTGCTTTGCGGGAAATTAAATCAATAATACCTTCAAACTTATCTTCCAGTCCAATTGGAATCTGCATAAGGATAGCATTATGATCCAGTTTTTCGCACAATTGATCTTTAACTTTTTCTGGATCAGCCCCAACTCTATCCAATTTATTTATAAAGGCAATATGGGGAACTTCATATCTCTTTAATTGTCTATCTACTGTATAAGATTGAGATTGAACTCCACTAACTCCACAAAGAACAAGTATAGCTCCATCCAGTACTCTAAGAGCATTCTCAACTTCAATTGTGAAATCCACATGCCCGGGGGTATCAATAACATTTAAGTTATAGCCATCCCATCTTACATTTGTGGCAGCAGATGCAATTGTGATTCCTCTTTCTTTCTCAAGCTCCATGGAATCCATTGTTGCTCCCACGCCATCTTTTCCGCGTACTTCTCCAATCCTGTATATTTTATTACAATAATATAATATCCGCTCTGCCAATGTCGTTTTACCGGAATCTATATGAGCACTAATCCCGATATTTCTAAATTTTTTAATATCCATTTTATTACCTCTTCTTTTATATCTGAGTTCTGTAAAACAAAAAAATATTGCTGTCATTCTGAGGTTTCTGGCAAAGGTAATCTCATGAAGAATCTCCTTAAACCAGAGATCCTTTCAGAGAACAACGTGCAAGATTCGTCAGGATGACAAAGACTTAATTACACAAAACTCAATTTTAATATTAATCATTCATTTGTGTTTAACAAATTGAAAAATAAATATTTATAAATTAATAATTTAAATTACTAATTAACGTGACCATAAATTTTATGAAGGTTTATTATACAAGAAAAATATTTTTATGATTGAATTATATTTCTTTTCTTTTCTGATGATGAACAAGAAGCAAATTAAGAAAAATAATTAATTCAGTTTAGCGACCGTTCCGAGAATAAAATTATTTTTTAAATAAACGAAATTATAAATGTATTATGTGTTATCTTCTAAAGTAAGAAGTGTTGATATAATTCATCTCATCATATTGTTTTATAT